>NZ_WMLF01000863.1 GCF_014156695.1 Streptomyces durbertensis
CCCCCGGCCCCGCCGAGGCGGTCCGCGTCCAGTTCGTCACCGGCGCGGGCGGCGCCGGACGCACCACCGTGGCCGCCGCCACGGCGCTCGCCGCCGGCCGCCGGGGCGTGCGCACCGCGCTGGTCACCCAGGCCGCCGACGTACCGCATCCGGCGGACGGCGGAACCGGCGAGGTCACCGTCGTCCCCGTCGACCGCACCGCCGACTTCCGGCAGCGCCTCGCCGCGCTCCAGGACGGCGCGCTCGGGCTGCTCGACCAGTTCGGCGCGCAGCCGCTGGAGTCCGACGAGATCACCGAACTGCCCGGCGCCGAACCCCTCGCGCTGCTGCGCGCCCTGCGGCAGGCCGCCGACGGACGCCACGACCTGGTGGTCGTCGACCTGCCGCCGGCCGCCGAAGCCGTCCGGCTGCTCGCCCTGCCCGACCAGCTCGACCGCTACCTGCGCCGGCTGCTGCCGCCCGAACGGCAGGCCGCCCGCGCGCTGCGGCCGGTGCTGGCCCAACTGGTGGGGGTGCCGATGCCGGCCCGCCGCCTCTACGAGACGGCCGAGCGCTGGCGCGCGGAACTGGCGCGGGTGCGGGAGCTGGTCGAGGGCCCGGGCAGCTCGGCCGTGCTGGTCGTCGACCCCGCGCCCGCCGGCGTGGACCTGGTCACCGAGGCCCAGGCCGGGCTCGCCCTCTTCGGAGTGCCGGTGGAGGCGGTGTTCGCCGCCAGAATGCTGCCGACCGGCTCCCCGGACCCGTGGCTGGCGGGGCTCGCCGCCGAGCAGCACAAGGCGTGCGCGGAACTCGGCGACCGCCTCGGCACCCTCCCGCTGATCGAACTGCCGCACCTCGGCCGGGCCCCCGCCGACAC
>NZ_WMLF01000864.1 GCF_014156695.1 Streptomyces durbertensis
GGGGACGGGATCGCGGGCTGGCCGTCGTCGGCTGCGGCCTTCTGCTTGGTGTGCCGGAAGGCGTGGAACGAGCGGCCCCAGGCGGCCCGGACGGGGACGGCGCCGCCGGGCCACTGCCAGGCGTAGAGCTGGCCGGCGAGCAGCGCGTAGTCGAGTGCGACGTCCTCGCCACGCAGCAGGCTGACCAGTTCGCGCAGGCGTTGGGCGAGGGTGGGCAGGTCGGGGGCGGTGCCGGCGCGCACCAGACGGCGGCGGACGGGTTCGGTGACGTCGTCCGGCGGCATCAGGCGACGGGTGGCGGCGCCGAGCCCGCGCGGATCCTTGTGCGAGTCGGGGACGTGCATCGCCGAGCCGCGTGACTGCTGGTGGAACGCCCACAGGGTCAGCGCCAACAGGACGGCGTTCTCGGCGCGGACGAGTTCCCTCTCGCTCAGCGGGCGGGTCCGGTCGTCAGGGGGTTCGTGGAGCGGGTCGAGATCGAGGAGGCCCCAGAGGTCCGGCACCTGGCCGGCGGTGCGGCCGGCGCCTCGGCGCAGCCGGGCGAGCGCGGCGACGGCGTGCGGCTCGTCCGCCAGGTAGCCCCTCTGGAGGGGCGCGATCAGCGTCCCGGTGAGGTGTACCACCCGCTCCTGCGTGGACTCGGTGATGGCTGTGGTCACGTGGGGACCCTTCTTCCTGCGGTCCTTGTCATGCGGGCACGTGGGGGGTCGGGGAATCGTCGGGTTCTGGCGGGGCTGTGTCGTCGGGCGCGGTGTCGTCGGGCGCGGCGCCGCCCGGGGGCGGCCCGGATGCTTCGGGGTCACCGGCGGGCGGCGCGCCGTCGGGCGGGGGTGTGGGGCTGTCTCTTA
>NZ_WMLF01000865.1 GCF_014156695.1 Streptomyces durbertensis
CCCCCGAGCCCCGACCCCGGCGCGACGGCGAACCCGCCGGGCGACCGCAGGTCGGACGGCGGGACCGGGACGAGGCCGGGCGGGCCCGCAACGCCCGGCCGCGCGACGGGCTCGGACGCCCGCTGCCCTACGGCTCGCCCGGTGTCGAGCGGCAGCCCGAGGGCGTCCCGCGTACCCCGGCGCAGGCGCTCGCCGAGGCCCAGCGGCTGCTCGACGACGGCATGCCCTTCCACGCGCACGAGGTGCTGGAGGACGCCTGGAAGAGCCGGCCGGCCGACGAGGAGCCGCTGTGGCGGGGACTGGCCCAACTGGCCGTCGGTGTCACCCACGCGGCGCGCGGCAACGCCTCCGGCGCACGCGGCCTGTTGCGGCGCGGTGCGGCCAACCTCGAGCGCGGCGCGCCGGACACGCGCCACGGCGTGGACGTCGACGGGCTGCTCCGCTGGGCCGAACGCCTTGCCGCCGACCCGGAGTTGGCGTCGGGTCCGCCGCGCGCCTCCGACCCCGCCCCGCGGCTCACCGCGCGTGGCACCTGAGGGCCCGCACCGGCGAGGCCGGGCGGGCGGGTCGCACACCCGGGGGTTGCGAGAAGGTTGCGGTGACGGACAGTCTCCGCGGATGCTGTTTCTGTGTGGAGTCGCGGACACGCCGCTGAGCTGGGGCGTTCGCGGTGTCGCCGGGTGGGGGCGCCTTGCTGTTGTGCAACAGGCCCAGATTCCCGGCCACTTCCTGGGCGTGGTGCCCAGTGGCGTTCCGCCGCCTCCGGCTACCGTCCAGTCGATTGTTCGGTCTGATCGTCAACTCGCGCGTGAGCTGGCGCACTTCACCGGGGTCGACCTCCCGGG
>NZ_WMLF01000866.1 GCF_014156695.1 Streptomyces durbertensis
CCGCGTCTGGCTCCCGCCCCTCGACTCCGCGCCCTCCCTGGACAAGCTCCTCCCCGGCCTCACCCCCACTCCCGACCGCGGCCTCACCTCCCCCGACAACTCGCACGCCGGCCGCCTCACCGTGCCGCTCGGCATCATCGACAAACCCTTCGAGCAGCGCCGCGACGTGCTGTGGAGCGACTTCTCCGGCGCCGCCGGCCACATGCTGATCGTCGGCGGCCCCCAGTCCGGCAAATCCACCCTCCTCCGGACCCTCGTCTCCTCCTTCGCCCTCACCCACACCCCCGCCGAAGTCCAGTTCTACGCCCTCGACTTCGGCGGCGGCGGCCTCTCCGCCGTCGCCGGCCTCCCCCACGTCGGCGGCGTAGCCTCCCGCCTCGACCCCGAACGCGTCCGCCGCACCGTCGCCGAAGTAGCCGGCGTCCTCAACGGCCGCGAGGAGTACTTCCGCGTCCACGGCGTCGACTCCATGGCCTCCTACCGCCGCCAGCGCGCCGCCGGCGCCCTCCCCGACCAACCGTGGGGCGACGTCTTCCTGCTCATCGACGGCTGGGCGACACTCAAGCAGGACTACGAGATCCTGGAAGACCACATCACCGACCTGGCCATCAGGGGCCTCGGCTACGGCGTCCACGTCGTCATCACCGCGACCCGCAACATGGAGGTCCGCGCCGCCCTCAAGGACCAGCTCATGAACCGACTCGAGCTGCGCCTCGGCGACACCATGGACTCCGAGTTCGACCGCCGCGTCGCCGCCAACGTCCCCGCCGACATGCCCGGACGCGGCCAGACCCCCGACGGCCTGCACTTCATGGCCGCCCTCCCCCGCGTCGACCGCTCC
>NZ_WMLF01000867.1 GCF_014156695.1 Streptomyces durbertensis
GTGATGACCCTCTGCCAGGCGTTCGCCCACGACCGGCTCGACGCCGCCAAGCTCCGCAAGCTGCGAGAAGCCGCCGGCGGGGCGCACCGGGTGGACGACTACTGCGAGGACCACGGCGGTGGCGGTGGCGGCGTCGAAGGCGGCGACGGGCTGGAGGGCGGCGACGGCGGGTTCGAGGGTGGCGACGGCTTCGAGGGTGGCGACGGCTTCGAGGGTGGCGACGGGCTGGAGGGCGGCGACGGCGGGTTCGAGGGTGGCGACGGCTTCGAGGGTGGCGACGGCTTCGAGGACGGCGACGGCGGCTTCGACGGGGGCGACGACCACGTGCCGCCGCCCAGCGGCGAGCACCCCGGCGGGAACCAGCCGGAGGAGAAGCCGGGCCGACCAGGACAGGGCGAGGGTCGCCCAGGACAGGGCGCGGACCGTCCGGGCCACGGCGACGGCCGCCCGGTGCACGGTGGCGGACGCCCGGGGGAGGACGAGGGTCGCCCGGGGGAGAGCGACGGTACGCCCGGGCGCGGCAGCGGCGACGCCCGGCCGGACGACGGCGGGGACGGTCTCCCCGCGCGGGGAGAGAACCACCCCGGGAGGAGTGACGGCCTGCCCGGGCAGGCCGGCGGCCTTCCGGGCAGGGCAGGTGACCGGCCCGGCGCCGAGCAGGGCGAGCGCCCCGCCGGGCCCGAGGGCCGCCCCGGCAGAGGCGGCGGCGCACCCGTTGTGGCGACGCAGTAACGATCCGCCAGGGCCCGGCTCCCGCCGCCCGTACCCGAGCACTCACTCGAAAGAGTGATTCAGGTCGCACGGCAGCCCTCTGCGGCCCCTCGCTTCCCCCCTGTCTC
>NZ_WMLF01000868.1 GCF_014156695.1 Streptomyces durbertensis
AGAAGGGGACGGGCCGGGCGCCGGCCAGCGCGGCGAGCGCCGGGTCGGTGCGGGTCATGCGTGCCTCCTGCGGCGGTTGGCGGTGAGCTGGCCGACCAGGACGATGCCGACGGCGATCACGAACATGGCCGTGCCGATCACGTTGACCTGGACGGGTACCCCGCGCTGGGCGGCGCCCCACACGAACATCGGGAAGGTGACGGTGGAGGGGCCGGCGTTGAACTGGGTGATGATGAAGTCGTCGAAGGACAGGGCGAAGCTGAGCAGCGCGCCGGCGGCGATGCCGGGGGCGGCGAGCGGCAGGGTCACTCTGAGGAACGTCTGGAGCGGGCCGGCGTACAGGTCGCGGGCGGCTTCCTCCAGGCGCGGGTCCATGCTGGCGACGCGCGCCTTGACGGCCACGATCACAAAGCTGAGGCAGAACATGATGTGGGCGATGAGGATCGTGGTGAAACCGAACTCGACGCGCATGTTGAGGAAGAGTGTGCCGAGCGAGGCGGCCATGACCACCTCCGGCATGGCCATCGGCAGGAAGATCAGCCCGTTGGCGGCGCCCTTGCCACGGAAGCGGTGGCGGGCGAGCGCGAAGGCGGCGAGGGTGCCGAAGAGGGTGGCGCCGACGGTGGCGAGCGCGGCGATCTTCAGGCTGAGGGCGAGGGAACCGCACATGTCGGCGACCCCGCACGGGTTGGCCCAGGCGTCGGTGGAGAACTCGCGCCACTCGTGGTTGAAGCGCCCGGTGGGCTTGTTGAAGGAGAACAGCAGCACCACGAGGTTGGGCAGCAGCAGGTAGACGAGCGTGGCGGAGCCGGCGAGGACGACGGCGTTGCG
>NZ_WMLF01000869.1 GCF_014156695.1 Streptomyces durbertensis
TGGCCGACGAGGTCGACGGTGGGGCCCTTGGGGAGGGTTTCTGGGTCGTCCTTCTTGGGCTTGACGAAGTCGCGTCCGCTGCCGACGTCGACGGCCGGGCGGAGCTGCGGGTTGCGGACGTCGACGCCGCTGTCGATGACGGCGACGCGTACGCCCTCCCCCTGCGACTCGGCCCACAGGCGGTCGAGTTGGACGCGTTGGAGGGCCCACGGGAGGCCGGGGATCGGTTTGCCGCCGAACTCGCACTCGCCGGTGGTGGCCAGGCGGGTGCGTGGGCGCTGGTCGTTGTCGGACGCGGTCACAGGGGTCGCGACCGCGAGCGGGAGCAGCAGCGCGGGGAGGAGGAGGAGGAGGAGGACGGTGGGGCGTCGCATCAGGACCCCTGCGGCTGGCGGGCGCTGGTGGTGTCCAGTCGCGGGCCGGTGGGGAGGAACTGGGCCCAGGTGATGGGGACGGGACTGGGTTTGACGCCTCGGTAGCCGAGGCGGATCTGGGCTTCGTCGACTTCGGGGGCGCCGCTGTCCGGTTTGCGGCGCGGGGCCTTGTCGGTGCTGCTGTCGGTGTTGGACTGGACGGCGTAGCGCAGGCCGGTGTCGGTCATCAGGAAGACGCCGCCGGTGTCCGGGTCGCTGCCCTGGAACTGGCGGAAGAGTAGGCCGGCGCCGGGGGTGACGTAGGCGCTGGTGGACTTGTCGACCAGGGTGCGCGGGTAGTCCTTGCCGGCCCAGGTGGAGACGGTGGTGCGGCCGGTGGTGGGGTCGACGGAGCGGAGGACCGAGCAGAGGGTGTCGCGGCCGCCACGGTTGACCTGGGTGGCGCGGTGGCGGGGCC
>NZ_WMLF01000087.1 GCF_014156695.1 Streptomyces durbertensis
GGACCCGGCGGCGGCCACCGCTGCGCGCGGTGAGGTGAGCACCATGCGCCGGGTACTGGTCGTGTGGTGTCCGGACTGGCCGGTGACCGCCCTCTCCGAGAGGGACGCCGAGCGGGCCGAGCCGGCGGACACCCCTGTCGCGGTGGTGTCCGCCGGGCGCGTCGTGGCGTGCTCGCCGGCCGCCCGGGCGGCCGGCGTACGCCGCCGGATGCGGCCGCGCGAGGCCCAGAGCCGCTGCCCCGCACTCCGCCTGCGCGAACGCGACCCCGCCGCGGAGGCCCGCGCCTTCGAACCGGTCGCCGTCCGCATCGAGGAACACGTCACCCCCCGCCTGGAGATCATCCGCCCCGGGCTGCTGGCCTTCCCCGCGCGCGGCGCCGCCCGCTACTGGGGAGGGGAGACGGCGCTGGCCGAGCGCACGGTGAGGGTCGTCGCGGAAGCCGGGTTCGAGGCGCGTACGGGCATCGCGGACACCCTGTTCGCGGCGGCGCTCGCCGCCCGGCGCGCCAACCCCGAGGAGCGCCTGATCCCGCCGGGGCTGACCTCCGCGTTCCTCGCCCGCTACCCGGTGGGTGTGCTCGGCAGCCCCGAACTCGGCCGGTTGCTGGGCAGGCTGGGAATCAGCACGCTCGGCGACTTCGCCGCGCTCCCGGCGGACCGGGTGCTCAGCCGCTTCGGCCCGGCAGGAGCCGCCGCCCACCGCACGGCACGCGGCCTGGAGTCCCGTGCCCCGCACTCCCGTACTCCCGGCGGCGACCGGGCGGCGACGGCCGAGTTCGACCCGCCCGAGGGGCGGCTGGAGCCCGTGGTCTTCCGCGCCAAGGCACTCGCCGACGAACTGCACGCCTCGCTGCGCGCCTCCGGCGTCGTCTGCGCCCGGGTGGAGGTCGGCGTCGAGCTTGAGGACGGCCGCCGGCTGACCCGGACCTGGCGCCACGAGGGCCTGTCGGCGCAGGCCGTCGCGGAACGCGTCCGCTGGCAACTCGCCGCGTGGCGGGCTCCCCGCCCGCAGCCCACCGCGAGGCCGGGGGAGCCCGGCAACACGCGGCCGGTCAAGCCCGGCAACACCGCCGACACGGTGGAGAGCACCGGCGCGGGCTCCGGTCCGCGCACCGCCCCCGCCGAGAAACGGCCTGCGCGGCTTGCCGACGGCTACAGCACGGGGGCGGCAAACAGCCGACCGGGCATCGCCGACGACGTCTCCGACACCGGCCCGGACCGGCGTGACACTGACGCCGTTCCTGACGGGGCACCACCCACGCACGGTGTCGAGGGCGGCAACTCCGAAGCCTCGGAAGGCGGTTCCGGTTCCGGCGGCGCCGACGGCCACCGGACCGGCCGGGAGGTCGTTGGCCTCTCAGGGCCGGGTGGGCGCCCGGTCGCCGCCTCCTCCGTCAACGCCTCCGGCGGCCGGACGGGGCTCGGCGGACGCCCCGGGCGGGGCATCGGGCGCTCCTCCGACGGCACGGAGTCCTCGGGCCCGCGCGGCCACGCCGGGGCGGCCGACTCCGTCGGCCCGGCCCGGCCGGCCGGTGGGGTAGACGGGCCCGGAAGCGCCCGCGCGGGTGTCGGCGCGCGCGGGCGCCCTGTGGGCGGCCCGGGCGCCGGCGGTGTGGTGCGGTTGACGTTGGTGCCGGAGGGGTTGCGGGTCGACGAGGGTCGGCAGGGGGAGCTGTTCGGCTCGCGTTCCGCGACGTTGGAGGAGGTCGAGCGGGCCGCCGCCCGCCTGCAGGCGATGCTCGGCCACGGGGCCGTCACCCGGGTGGAGCTCGGTGCCGGGCGGTCTCCCGGGGAGCGGGTCGTCCGGGTGCCGTTCGGTGACGTGTCCGAGGGGGGTCGTTCCGCCGACGGCCCCTGGCCGGGTCGGCTGCCCGCGCCGCATCCGGCGGTGGTGTATCCGGCGCCGCGCCCGGCCCGGTTGCTGGACTCGGCGGGGGTGGCGGTGGAGGTGTCGGGCCGGGCGGTGCTGTCCGCGCCACCGGCGGCGCTCGGCCCGGCGGGCGGTGGCGGGCTGGTGCCGGTCACCGGTTGGGCCGGTCCCTGGCCGGTGCTCGAGCAGTGGTGGGATCCGAGCCGGTCCCAGCGGGTCGCCCGGCTTCAGGTGACCACGGGTGACGGCCGGGCGTGGCTGCTGAGGGTCGCCGGCGGCGTCTGGTGTGTGGAGGCTTGTTATGGCTGAGGGGTCGGAGGGGCCCCGTCCCGGCGCACCGGCCGGCGTCGAGCGGCGGCCGGTGTTGCGGGCGGTGCGCGGCACACCCGAGCACGCGGACGAACTCGCCGTGCCATGGGCGGAGTTGCACACGCACTCCGGTTTCTCCTTCCTCCAGGGCGCCTGCGATCCGGCGGAACTGGTCGAGGAGGCCGCGCGGTTGGGTGTGGGCGTGCTGGGGCTGACCGACCGGGACGGGCTGTACGGCGCACGGCGGCTCGAACGTGCCGCGCGCCGCGTCGGCATCCGGACCGCGTTCGGGGCCGAACTCTCCCTCGAGTCGAACGGGTTGGGTCGGGTCGTGGTGCTCGCCAGGTCGACGGAGGGGTTCCGGCGGCTGTCGGCGGAGTTGAGCGCGGCGCAGTTGGCGGGTGCCAAGGGAGCGCCCCGCTACGACCTGGAGGCGCTGGCGTCTGCGGCCCGGCACGACGGCTGGGCGGTGCTGACCGGCTGCCCGCAGCCGGGCCCCGCGGAGGCGGCGGAGGCAGGGGGTGACGATCCCGCCGACGTCGACGCGGTCGTGCGGCGGATCTGGCGGTTGGCGGACGTCTTCGGGCGTCAGCACGTGCACGCCGAGCTGATCGACCACCGCCTGCCGGAGGACTCGGCGCGCAACCACACGCTTTTTGCGGCGGCCCGCCGCACCGGTGTGCGGGTGGTGGCGTCCGGCGCGGTGCACTACGCGGCGCCCCGGCAGGCGCGGCTGTCCCAGGCGCTCGCGGCGTTGCGCCGCCGGGAGGACCTGGAACGCGCGGCCGGGTACCTGCACCCGGCGCCGACCGCCCATCTGCGGTCGGGGGCGGAGATGGCCGCCTGGCTGGAGCGCTTCCCCGGCGTCCGGGAGGCCACTCTCGCGCTCGGCGAGGAGTGCGCGCTGGACCTGTCGGGGCTGCGGCCCCGACTGCCCGGTTTCCCGGTGCCCGACGGGCACACCGAGGACTCCTGGCTGCGTCGGCTGGTGCACACCACCGCTGTCGGGCGCTACGGGCCGCCGCCCGGGGACAACTCCCCGGCCCGTGAGGCGTGGCGGCAGTTGGAGCACGAGCTGGGGATCATCGGGCAGCTCGGGATGGCCGGTTACTTCCTCATCGTGCACGACATCGTGGAGTTCGCCCGCCGCGCCGACATCTGGTGCCAGGGGCGGGGCTCCGCGGCGTCCTCGCTGGTGTGCCACGTCCTGGGAGTGACGGCCGTGGACCCGCTGCGGCACGGGCTGCTGTTCGAGCGGTTCCTGTCCGTCGAGCGCAGCGAGGCGCCGGACATCGACATCGACTTCGAGCACCGCCGCCGCGAGGAGGTCATCTCCTACGTGTACGAGCGGTACGGGCGGGAGCACGCCGCCCAGGTGGCCAACGTCATCACCTACCGCCCCCGGCTGGCCGTGCGGGACGCCGCGCGTGCGCTGGGCTATCCGCCGGAGCGGGTGGACGAGTTGAGCAGACGCGTGCACCACCACCGGCCGTCGGGCGCGGGCCGGGAGCTGCCGCCGGACGTCGCCGAACTCGCCGGGCAGCTGGAGGGCCTGCCGCGCCATCTGGGCATCCACTCGGCCGGCATGGTGCTCACCCGCCAGCCGGTCGGGGAGTTCATGCCGGTGGAGTGGGCGACGGCTGAGGGCCGCAGCGTGCTCCAGGGGGACAAGGACGACGTGGAGGCCGCCGGCCTGGTCAAGATCGACCTGCTGGGGCTCGGCATGCTGTCCGCGCTGCACGACGCCTGTGATCTCGTCGCCACCCACCAGGGCGTGCGGCACGACCTCGGGTCGATCCCGCCGGACGACCCGGAGGTGTACCGGATGATCGCCCGGGCCGACACGGTCGGGGTGTTCCAGGTGGAGTCGCGGGCGCAGATGTCCACGCTGCCCCGGCTGGCCCCGGAGACGTTCGAGGACCTGGTGGTGGCGGTGTCGCTGATCCGGCCCGGTCCCATCCAGGGCGGCAGCGTGCACCCGTACATGCGGCGCCGGGCCGGCCGGGAGGAGGTCGACTACCCGCACCCGTTGGCCGAGCGGGCGCTGAGGCGCTCCCTCGGGGTGCCGCTGTGGCAGGAGCAGATGATGGAACTCGCCGTCGACTGCGCGGGGTTCACCCCCGGCGAGGCCGACGAGCTGCGGAAGGCGCTGAGTTCGAAGCGTTCGGTGGAGCGGGTCGGCGAGCTGCGCGGGCGGCTGATGCGCGGCATGGCCCGCAACGGGATCGGGCGGGAGACCGCCGAGCGGATCTACCACATGGTCGAGGGCTTCAGCGGCTACGGCTTCCCGCAGAGCCACGCCCAGTCGATGGCCCATCTGGTGTACGCCAGCGCCTGGTTGCGGCTCCACCACCCGGCGGCGTTCACCGCCGCGCTGCTGCGGAACCAGCCCATGGGCTTCTACTCGCCACTCTCGCTGATCGGGGACGCCCGGCGGCGCGGGATCGAGGTGCGCGGCGTCGACGTCCTGCGCTCGGACGTCCGCGACACCCTGGAGCCACGGGAGGCCGGGGAACCGGCGATCCGGCTCGGGCTGTGGCATGTGAAGGGCCTCGGGGAGGCGGCGGCGGCGCGCGTCGTCGCCGGCCGCCCCTACGCCGACCTGGCGGACCTCGCCCGCCGCGTCCGGCTGCCCGCCGCCGTCATGGAGACCCTGGCCACCGCCGGCGCCTTCACCGGGCTGGGCGTCGGCCGGCGGGAGGCGCTGTGGGCGGCGGGCCCGCTCTCGCAGGCGGGCGAGGACACCCTGCCGGGCACCACCCCGGTCCCCGAGGCGCCCGCGCTGCCGCCGATGAACGTCGTGGAGGAGACCTTCGGTGATCTGTGGGCCACGGGGTCCACCACCGGCCGCCACCCGGTGGAGCATCTGCGCGGACTGCTGCGGGGGCACGCCGCCGTGCCGGTGGCCGAGGTCTTCGCGCTGGCGGACCGGGCGACGGTGGTGGTGGGCGGGCTGGTCACCCACCGCCAGCGTCCGCCGACCGCGGGCGGGGTGGTCTTCCTGACGCTGGAGGACGAGAGCGGGATGGCCAACATCGTCATCCGCCCCGACGTGTGGGAGCGGTACGCCCGGGCGGTCCTGGACCATCCGGCGGTGCTGGTGCACGGCAGGGTGGAGCGGGCCGACGGGGCGACCAGCGTCCTGGCGCTCCGCGTCACCGCGCTGCCCTCCCTCGTCCCGGCGCCACCGCCGAGGCGAGGACGCGGCGGATAGCGCGGCGGGCGGCACTCCCGGACCCGGCGGGACGGCGGCGTCAACTTCCCTGGTCGGCGGACGAGTTGATGACGTCCCTGATCAGGGCGGCGAGTGCGGTGACCGCCGGGTGGGTGGGCGGATCGGGCCAGACGAGCAGCAGTGGCAGCCCCGGCGCGTCGGCCAGCGGCCGGTACACCACGCCCGGGTACGGATGCATCCTGGCCGTGGACTCGACCGACACGCCCACCGCCCGGCCGGCCGCGATGGCGGCCAGCCAGTCGTCCGTGTTGGCGACGGAGAGCGTGGCGACCGGCCGGGCGTGCGGCGGCCACAGTTCCGGCCTGGTCGAGCCGGAGCCGGTGTTCACGGCCACCGGGTGGGTGGCGAGGTCCGCCAGCGTCACGCTCTCCCGCGCGGCCAGCGGGCTGTCGGCGGGCACGGCGGCGGTCCGTGGCTCGGTCCTCAGCAGTTCGACGTGGAAGCCCTTCCCCGGCACGGGGGCGTCACCCTGCATGCCGCTGCCGGTGCCGCCTCGCAGCAGCGCGGCGTCCACCCGCCCCTGGGCGAGTCCCGCCGTGCGCTCCTCGATCCGCCGCAGTTCCAGCGGGATGTCGGGATGGTCGCGCTGCCAGGCGCGCAGCAGCGGTGTGGTGTGGTCGCCGAGCGCGGACCAGGCGTGCCCGAGCCGCAGCGGCCAGTCGCCGAGCGTCGCGGGGTCGAGGGCCGCCTCGACGGCGGCGACGGCGGCCCGCGCCCGGGGAAGCAGGGCCTGTCCCGCCGGGGTCAGTTCCAGGTGGTGTGTCGAGCGGTCGACCAGCAGGACTCCCAGATGCGCCTCAAGCTGCCGCAGGGTGCGGGAGAGCGCGGGCTGGCCGACGTGCAGCCGCCGCGCGGCGCGCGTCACCCCGCCCTCCTCGGCGATGGCGAGGAAGCAGCGGAGGTGACGCAGCTCTACGGTCATGCCTGGCAAGCATAACCGCAGCGGGACAGGCATTTCCCAGCCGGCGGAAAGGCTCGTACCGTCGTTCCTGTGAGTGACTCCCGGCTGACCGAGACCGCCGCCCCTCCCCCGCCCGCGTCCGCCACGGCCGCCGGCGGGGGCCGCGTGACCGGCGACGGGCCGGGCCCCGGGCGCTGGCGGCACGGCGCGGGGCCGCTGCTGCCGGTCGCGCTGGTGGTCGGCGGGATGTTCTCCATGCAGTTCGGGGCCGCCGTGGCGGCGCTGCTCTTCCCGCAGGCCGGTGCGGCCGGCATGGTCTCGCTGCGCCTGGCGCTGTCCGCGCTGCTGCTGCTCGCCCTGTGCCGTCCCACCCTGCGCGGCTACCGACGGGCCGACTGGGCGGTCATCGCCGGCTTCGGCCTCGCCCTCGGCCTGATGAACATGCTGTTCTACCAGTCCATCGCCCGGATCCCGCTCGGCGCGGCGGTGACGCTCGAGGTGCTCGGGCCGCTCACGCTGTCCGTGCTCGCCGCCCGGCGGCGGATCAGCTGGCTGTGGGCGGGCCTCGCGCTCGCCGGGGTGGCCCTGCTCGGCCGGGGTGGCTTCGACGGGCTCAACCTGGCCGGTGTCGGCTTCGCGCTCGCCGCCGGTGCCCTGTGGGCGGCGTACATACTGCTCTCCGCCCGCACCGGGAGCCGCTTCCCACGGGTCGACGGGCTGGCGCTCGCGATGTCGGTCGGCGCCGTGGTCAGTCTGCCGTTCGGGGTGGCGGAGGCGGGCGCCACGCTGGTCGAACCCCGGATCCTGGCGTTGGGCGCGGCGGTCGCCGTGCTGTCCTCGGTGCTTCCCTACTCGCTTGAGCTGCTGGCGCTGCGGCGGTTGCCGGCGGCGGCCTTCGCGATCCTGATGAGTCTGGCTCCGGCGATCGCGGCCGTGGCCGGGCTGGTGGTGCTGGACCAGCGGATGGGCGTGCTGGAGGCGTTGGCGATCGCCCTGGTGGTGGCCGCCAGCGCCGGGGCGGTGGCCACCGGGCGGCGCGGGCGGGGCTGACCCGCCCGCGCCGTACGGCGGGCCGGCCGGCCCGGGCGCCCCTCGGGGGAAGGGGCCCGGACCGGCCGGTCGCGGGAAGCCGTCGTCAGCGGTCGAGGAGTTCGCGCATCCGCGTGATCTCCTCGCTCTGCGACCGCTCGATCTCCTCGGCCATGTCCTTCGCGGGCTGGTAGGCGCCCTCGTCCTGCTCGGTCTTCGCCATCTCGACGGCGCCCTCGTGGTGCTTGATCATCAGCTCCAGGAAGGCCGTGTCGAAGGCCCGGCCCGAGGACTTCTCCAGCTTGCCCATCTCCTCGGAGCTCATCATTCCGGGCATGTCGTGCCCGGCGTGTCCGCCGGCGTCGTCCGGCCGGGGCACCGGCTCGCCCCAGGACCGCAGCCAGCCGCTCATCTTCCTGATCTCCGGTTCCTGCGCGTCCTCGATCTCCTTGACGAGCTTCCTGACCTCGGCCGAACCGGCCCGGTCGGCCGCCAGCTCGGCCATTTCCAGCGCCTGCCGGTGGTGCGGGATCATGCCCTGCGCGAAGGCCACGTCCGCGCTGTTGTGCTTGCCCGGGGACGCCGGCGCCGACGGCGAACCGTTGCCGTGGCCGCCGGAGTGGCCGGGGCTGTCCGAGCCGTTGTCGCCGCAGGCCGTGAGGGCGGCCAGCGCGGTGAGGACGGTGACGGCGCCGGCGACCCGCCGGACCAGGGGACGGTGTGAGTGCATCGTGTTGTCCAACTCCTGTGAGGCCACGCACCGCGCGGGTGCGTGGCTGCGCAAAAAAGGGGGGCTTGGAACGGGCGGCGCGTCGCGGGACGGGCCGGCCGTGGGGCCGCCTATATGCGAAGGAGTTGGAGTTCGGCGAGGGAGGGCGGCGCACGGCTCGCGGAAGCCGCCGGGGCCACCCGGCCGAAGGCCGGGGCCACGTCCGTCGCGGTGTCCGTCCCGGTGGCCGGCGCGGACAGCGCGGGTGCCGCGGAGACGGCACCGGCCGCGCAGGTCCCGTCGGCGTGCCGGGGGTGGCCGCCGCCGGTGCCGTGGGAGCACGCCTGGTCGGCGCGGGTGCTGGCCCCGGCCCGCTCACCGGGACCCGGCGCGTGCGGGTCGGCGGTGACGCCGTGGGTGAGGCCGGCAGTGGCGGCCTGGGTGATGCGCTGGGTGCCGACGTGCCGCGTCGCCTCGGCGGGCGGTTCAGCGGGCGGTGCGGGCGCGGTGTGCGGGAGCGCCGCGTCCGCCGTCCCGTGGTGGCCGGAGCCGGTGCCGTCGAGGCCGCCGCTCGGGCTCAGGCCGTGCATGCCCAGGAGTCCGACCAGCACGGCCATGACCACCGACGCCAGGCCGAGACCGCCAAGGCGGCTGCGGAGCTGGCGGGTGCTGGTCACGCGCCCATGTTACGGGCCGGCGCGGCCGGGCCCGCGGCGACCCTCGTGTCCTCCCCCTCCGGTTCCTCGGGCACGCGGTAGCCGGGTACCGAAGGCCAGCGCACGGTGAGCACGACGGACTCCTCCTCGGCGAACCAGGAGTGGTCGACCCCCTTGCCCCACACCACGTAGTCGCCCTGTTCCTTCAGCAGGACGCTGCGGCCCGGCAGTTCCACCCGGAAGCGGCCGCTGACGAGCACCAGCAGCGCGGTGCGGCTCTCGCCCGTGACCCACTCGGCGCGCTCGTCGCCGGGCGGGTGCACACCCCACTTGATCTCCACGTCCTCGCTGTGCCGGGGGTCGTCCGTGTCCTTGAAGTGGCCCAGCAGCCAGCCCCGGTCGAGGGCGGCGTCGTGCCCGGCGTTGCCGACGTACACGCCGTCCGCCCGGCTCTCCTCGCCGGCGGCGGGGGTGTCACACAACCTGTCCTCCATGTCCCGCGACGCTAGCAGCGGGGTAATCCCGTTGCCCGTTCGGCCCCCGCCGGTGTTCGCTTCCGGTCATGCCCACGCCCACGTTGCGCACCGACCGCCTGCTCCTCACGCCCTACCGCGAGACCGACGAGGACGTCTTCGTCGCGCTCTTCCAGGACAAGCGGGTGGCGCGCTGGATGGGCGACGGCGTCGTCCCGTCCGAGGACGCCGACCGGGCGCTGTTCCGGCGGGTCTTCAGCAAGGTGTACGCGGGCGACCTGTTCGACGTGTGGGCGGTGCGCGCGCAGGGCGAGTTGGTGGGCCACGCCGAGATCAAGCACACCGAGGAGGCCGGCGGGCACGAGATCGTCTACGCGCTCGCGCCGACGCGCTGGGGCCGCGGGCTGGGGCGGGAGATCGCCACCGCCGTCCTCGGCCACGGCTTCGGCACACTCGGCCTGGAGCAGGTGCACGCCACGGTCGACGCGCGGAACGAGGCGTCGCTGCGGCTCCTGGACGGGCTCGGCTTCCGACGGCTGCGGGACATCGCGGAGCCGCACGGCGGCACCACGCGGCATCTGGTGCTCAGCCGCCCCCCGGTCACAGCTCCTTGACGAAGTAGACGTCGGCGTGGCCGCCGGGCAGGCCCTCGATCCGGCCGGTCTCGCGGTAACCGAGGCCGGCGTAGAAGGGCGGCGCCTGGAAGGTGAAGGAGGAGACGATCATCTGCTCGCAGCCGCGGGCGCGGGCCTCCTCCTCGGCGGCCGCGATCAGTCTGGCGCCGACGCCCCGACCGCGGGCGTCCTCGCGCACCCACAGCATCTCGATGCCGCCGCAGCGGCCCCAGTTCCAGCCGCTCAGGCCGCCCAGCAGTTCGCCGTCGGTGTCGGTGATCCGGACGGTCAGCTCGGTGACCGGGATACCGGTCGCCTTGGTGTTGAAGGCGGTCAGCTCGGCGTCGAGCCGCTTGTCCAGCTCCTCGTCGCCGTCGCCGACGCTCAGCGTGCCGATGCCGGGAGTCGGGGCCTTGGTGTCGGGGGTGTCGGGGGTGTGGGTCACGGTCGGAGTATCGCAACGCGGCGCGGGGTGTTCCACGCGTTTTCCGCCGACCTTCCCGCGGGTGTTTCCGCTGGTGGCAGCCGTCGGCCTCCCCGCCGGTCGCGGCAGGCGGGTCACTCGGCGGTCAGCTTCTCCGTCTGGGTGCGGACGACCGCTTCGGGGATGACCGCCTTCCCCGGCTCCAGCAGGTTCATCGAGTAGTAGACGGCGACCGTGGAGTCCACTCGCAGCACGTTGAAGAGGACCGGGAGCTTCTGCCCGTCGGCGTCGCCCACCAGCTGGTAGGCGAGCGCGTCGTCCGCGCCTCCGGTCTCCGGTCGCGGCAGCTCCTTGACCTCCGTGTAGGCGGCCAGTCCCTCCTTCGCCGTGGTCTCGAAGCCGTCCGCGCAGCGCTCGATGGCCCGCCGCAGGTCCCGGAACAGCGCCTCGGCGCCCCGCTTGTCGTAGGCGGCGAGCGTGCCGAAGAGGATGAGCCCGCTGGGGTCGTGCGCGTCGGCGGTCGGGTGGATGGTGCGGTACACCCGGGCCGACGGACGCGGCTCCGGCTCCCCGGCCATGAGCCCGACCAGCGGCTGGCACTCCGCCTGCTCGGCCTTCTCCTTCCCCATGCCGTCCAGCTCCTGCTCGGAGGGGATGCGCACCCGGAAGCCGGGCAGGTCGCCCTGGGCGAGGGCGTAGCGGGCCAGCTGGTCGTCGGTCAGTTCACCCCGGGCCGGCTCCTTCGGCCACTCCGTGGCCTCGGGGGCGACCGTGCCGTCCTCGGTCGGCTGCCGCGGGGACGCGGCCGGCGGCTCCGGCTCGGGCGAGCCGCCGCAGCCCGTGGCGGTGAGGGCGGTGAACGCCGTGACCGCCCCCAGCAGGGCGGCCGTGACGGCACGGCGGACCGCGGCGCGGCGGGCTGGGCGGGTTGTCATCTCGCGGACTCCGGACGGCTGGCGGTGGTGGCGGGGGGCGGCAGGCCCCCGCGCGGCCAGTGTGGCACGAGGCCCCCGCCCCGTGGCGCCGTCCGGCGGTCCGAGCACCGGTCCGGCTCGGGGCCGACCGGCACGTCCGCCCTCAGCTCTGGAGGGACGGCTGCAGGAGGACGAAGTCCGCGCCGAACGGGTCGGAGCAGACGGCGAGCCGGCCCACGCCCTCGGCGTCCTCCGGGCCCATCTGCACGCTGCCGCCGTGCTCGGTGACCCGGCTGACGGCCGCGTCGCAGTCGTCCGTCGCGAACACCGGGTGCCAGTACGGCCGGCCTCCGGTCAGCGGCAGCGCGTCCGCCGGCATCTCCATCAGCCCGCCCTGCATGCGCTCCTCGCTCAGCCCGTCGGGGGTGATGAGCGAGTAGACGCCGCCTCCGGCGGGAAGCGGCATGTCCTGTGTCTGCCAGCCGAACAGGTTCCCGTAGAACTCCTTCGCACCGTCCGCGTCCGTGGTGTACAGCTCGGTCCAGCACAGGGAGTTGGGCTGGTCCGTGACCTCTATGCCCTTGGTGCGGCCGGGCTGCCAGACGGCGAACTGGCCGCCGAGCGGGTCGCTGAGCTGCGCCAGCCAGCCCTCGCCGTCGGCGTCCATGGGGGCCGCGCGGACCGTGCCGCCCATCCGCTCGGCCTCGGCGACCGTGGCCTGCACGTCGTCCGTGCGGTAGTAGATGATCCACGCCGACCGGGCGCCTTCCTCGGTGAGCCGGCCCAGCCCGCCGACGACCTTGCCGTCGCTGCGGAACACCCCGTACTGCTGCTCGTCGTCCTCCCCCGACGGCTGGAGTTCCCAGCCGAAGACCGCCCGGTAGAAGTCGGCGGCGGCACCCGTGTCCGGTACTCCGAGATCCAGCCAGCAGGGGGAGCCCTTGACAAAATCAGTGGTGATCATGGGAGAAGTCCCTTCGCCGATCCCTGACGCTCCCAGGATGGCACCGGCCACTGACACTCGCCCCCGACAGCGCGTCCGCGCAGGTCAGCGCCGACGTACGGGCTCCGCGAGGGCCCGGGCGGGGGCGTCGCCCGCGGCCTCGGCCCTGCCCTCGCGGGCCCACAGCGAGCGGACGTGGCCGAGGTGGCGGGCCATGCACTCCTCGGCGCCCTCGGCGTCGCCCGCCAGCATCAGGTCGAGCAGTTCCAGGTGCTCCTGGGCGGAGGGCAGCAGTTCGCCGGCCTCGTCCAGCGCGGTCAGCCCGTAGAGCCGGGAGCGCTTGCGCAGATCGCCGACGGTCTCGACGAGGCGTGCGTTCCCGGCGAGCCCGAGCAGGCCGAGGTGGAAGCGCCGGTCGGCCTCCAGGTAGCCGATGAGGTCGTGCTCCCGCGCCGCGCGCACGATCTCCTCGGCCACCGGCCGCAGCGCCTCCAGGTCGGCCCGCGCCGCCTCCCGGGTCACCCGGCCCACGGTCGGGACCTCGATCAGGGCGCGGATCTCCGTGTACTGGTCGAGGTCCCGCTCGTTTATCTCGGTGACCCGGAACCCCTTGTTCCGCACCGGTTCGACCAGGCCCTCCCTGGCCAGGTCGAGCATGGCCTCCCGCACCGGGGTGGCGGAGATGCCGAAGTCCTCGGCGAGGCCGGGGGCGGAGTACACCTGGCCGGGGCGCAGTTCGCCGGAGATGAGGGCGGCCCGCAGGGCGTGGGCCACCTGGTCGCGCAGCCGTTCCCGGGCGGTGATCAGGTTCGGCTGGCTCAGGTGCCCCATGGTTGTTCCCTTTCGTGCCGCTGGAGAACCCAGATTAGCCCAGCGTGCAATGTCACGTTGTCCCGCGTTGCGAGGATTGCGTCGGGACGGGCGGGGGTCGGGCACGGACGACGCCGACGTGCCCGCCGGGCGGTCAGGGTTGCAGGGTGTAGGTGCGGCTCGAGGTGTAGAACTCCAGGGCCGCGCGGCCCTGTTCCCTCGGGCCCTGACCGGACGCCTTCGTCCCGCCGAACGGGAGGTGGAAGTCGACGCCGGTGGTCGGGGCGTTGATCCGGATCATCCCGGTGTCGAGCCGGTCGAGACCGTGCAGGGCCGCGCCCAGGTCCGCCGTGTGCACCGAGGTGACCAGGCCGTACCGCACGGAGTTGGCGATCCGCACCGCGTCCGCGAGGTCGTCGGCCGGGAGCAGCGCCGCGACGGGACCGAACACCTCCTCGGTCAGCAGCTCGTGGCCGGGCGGCACGTCGTGCGCGAGCAGCGGCGGCGCGAACCAGCCGCCGCCCGTCGGAACCGGCCCGCCGGAGACGGTCGGCAGCCCGCGGGCGGCGTCCCGCAGCCGGTCCCGGGCGCGTGCGGAGATGAGCGGCCCGCACACGGTCGCCGGGTCGGCGGGATCGCCGACCCGCAGGTCGCGCAGCGCCTCGGTCAGCGCCTCCCGCAGCGGCTCGAGCGCCGACCCGACCGCGATCACCCGCCCGGTGGCCGTGCACTTCTGCCCCGCGTAGCCGCCGATGGCGGCGGCGATGTGGCCGGCGGCGGCGCCGATGTCGGCGTCCGGCAGCACCACGGCGGCGTTCAGCCCGCCGGCCTCCGCCTGGACGGGCAGCCCGCGCGCCGTCGCCGTGGCGACAACCGCCGTGGCGACGGCGGAGGAGCCGGTGAAGGAGACCACGTCGGCCGCCGACACCAGGGCGGTGCCCTCGGCCGCGCCGCCCGGCACGACCGTCAGCACCCCGTCGGGCAGGGACCTGGCGGCGAGTTCGGCCAGCCGCAGCGCGCACGCGGTGGCCTCGGGCGCCGGCTTCAGCACGACCGTGTTGCCCGCCGCCAGCGCCGGCGCCGCCTTCCAACCGGGAATGGCGAACGGGAAGTTCCACGGCGTGACCAGACCGGCCACGCCGTACGGGCGCCGCCTGGTCATCAACAGGCCCGTTCCCGCCGCCGGTTCGTGCACGGCGCCGACCGCGTCGTAGCTCAACTGCGCGTAGTAGCGCCAGATCATCACCGTCCGGGCGACCTCGGCACGCGCCTCGGACAGCGGCTTGCCGACCTCCCGCACGGCCAGCGCGGCGAGTTCGTCGGCGGCGGACTCGACCGCCTCGGCGACACGGGTCAGCGCGGCCGCCCGGGCGGCGGCCCCGCCGGCGAGCCAGCCGGGCTGGGCCCCCCGGGCCCGGGCCACGGCGGCCCGTACCGCCGCCTCACCGGGCGGGGTCAGCTCCACCACCACGTCGGTGGGGGTCGTCGGGTTGCGGGAGACGAGGCGGCCCTCGGGAGTGGTCGCAGCGGGAGTGGTCACAGCAGGAAGCCTCCGGGGAACGGGTCGGTCGGGTCGAGGAAGAACTGCGCGGTGCCGGTCAGCCACGCCCGGCCGGTGATCGTCGGCACCACCGCCGGCAGCCCGCCGACCTCGGTGGTGGCGACCAGGCGGCCGGTGAACTCGGAGCCGATGAACGACTCGTTGACGAAGTCCCGGCCCAGCGGCAGCAGTCCGCGCGCGTGCAGCTGTGCCATCCGGGCGGAGGTGCCGGTGCCGCAGGGCGAGCGGTCGAACCAGCCCGGGTGGATGGCCATGGCGTGCCGGGAACGGGTCGCGTCGGAACCCGGCGCGGCGAGGTAGACGTGCTTGAGCGTGGCGATGTCGGGGCGTTCGGGATGCGCGGGCGGGTCGGTGCTGTTGATCGCGGCCATCACCGACAGGCCGGCCGCCAGCAGTTCGTCCTTGCGGGATCGGTCGAACGGCAGCCCGAGCTGGTCGAGCTCGACGATCGCGTAGAAGTTGCCGCCGTAGGCGAGGTCGTAGGTGACCGTGCCGAAGCCGGGCACGGCGACCTTGCGGTCGAGCCCCGCGCAGAACGCCGGCACGTTGGTGAGCGTGACGGACCGGGCGGCGCCGTCCTCGACCCGGACGTCGGCGGTGACCAGGCCCGCCGGGGTGTCGAGCCGGACGGTGGTGACGGGCTCGGTCACCGGCACCATGCCGGTCTCCACCAGCACGGTCGCCACCCCGATCGTGCCGTGACCGCACATCGGAAGCAGCCCGGACACCTCGACGAAGACCACGCCGTAGTCCGCCTCCTCGCTCACCGGGGGTTGCAGGACGGCGCCGCTCATGGCGGCGTGGCCGCGCGGCTCGTACATCAGCAGGGTGCGCAGGTGGTCGAGGTGCTCGGCGAAGTACAGCCGCCGCTCGGCCATGGTGGCGCCGGGGACGGTGCCGATGCCGCCGGTGACCACCCTGGTCGGCATGCCCTCGGTGTGCGAGTCGACGGTGTGGAAGACATAGCGGCTGCGCATGGGTGGCCCCTCGGTCTGGTCGGCGTCGGGTGGTGGGGG
>NZ_WMLF01000870.1 GCF_014156695.1 Streptomyces durbertensis
GGTCATCGTGACCGTCGGCCCCCATCGCCGGGCGCTGCCGCTGGACTCCGCGCTGCGCCGCTGCACGGTCGCCGGCGCGCGGCTCGCGGGCCGCGAGCTGTCCGTGCGCTTCGCGCCCGACCCCGCGCTGTGGCCCGGCGCGCGCTGAGCGGTACTGTCGGAAGTGCGCGGGGGCCGATCGCCCGCGCCCGCCGCGTACAGCACCTCGCCGCCGGGAGTCCGCCATGAGCGACACCAACGACGCCCCCCACACCAGCACCGCCGGCACCGCCGGCGAGCCCGACGACGCCCGGACCCCGGACGACGCCTGGGCCGAGGCCTGCGCGGAGGACCTGGCCGCCGAGGAGGCCAGGCGAGCCGGCCGCGGCGACGGGGAGCCTCCCCGCGGCGACGCGGCGGACGAACTCCGCCGCCTGGTGGAGTCCGTCGCCGACCGCGTCGCCGACGTCGCCGCCCCGCTGGTGGGCGCCGCCGGGCGGGCCGCCGCCGGGGAAGGCGTCGGCGTCACCGCCGAGCGGCTCACCCGGCAGCTCGCCGAGACCGCCAGAACCGCGTTCGACGACGTCGCCGACCGCAGCCCCGAGGTCGTCTCGCACCTCAGCGCCGCCGGCGCCGAACTGCTCGCCGCCTACCGGGCGGTCGTCGCCGACCAGGAGCGGCGCTGGACCCGGCGCGAGGAACCCTGCGTCCGCGTCCCGCACGACGACGGCCACGACAATCCCCACGGCACCGAACCCGGCGGCACCGCCGAGCCGCCGACCTCCGAAGCCGGCGACGAGGGCGACGAACCGCCGCCCGGAACCGAACGCATCAACGTCGACTGAGCC
>NZ_WMLF01000871.1 GCF_014156695.1 Streptomyces durbertensis
GGGTGCACGGGCGCGGGCGCCGCGGGCACGGTCGCCGACCGGGCGGGGCGGGGCGGCAGGGGCCGCCCGGTGGGCCTGGGCGGGACCGGCCGTCCCGTTGGCCGTGGCGGCGGCGGCAACGGCGGACGCGCGGCGTCGGCGTCTGTGCTCACCCGCTCCCCCTCGCGCATGTCGAGACCCCGCTCGGCAGTGGAGTTCAGGGGCCGTACTCGTCCGGACAACGCCGCTTGAACAGCCAGTTGGCCGGTCGGTGGCGTGGGCGTCACTCTACGGCGCTCGCGGCCCGTCACCACAACCCGCGCCCGGCGGGGCTGTGCTGAGGGCGACTCCTCTGGCAAGCTGCCCGCGTGCTCACCACCGACCCGCACCCCACCGCCGACCGGGCCCGGTACGACCGGGCCACCGCCGCGCTGGACGCGCCGCTGGCCATTGTGGACCTGGACGCCTTCGACGACAACGCCGCCGATCTGGTCCGCCGGGCGGGCGGCAAGCCGGTGCGCGTCGCCAGCAAGTCCGTGCGGTGCCGCGCGCTGCTCGAACGCGCCCTGGCCCACGACGGGTTCGCGGGCGTCATGGGTTTCACGCTGGCCGAGTCGATCTGGCTGGCCCGGAGCGGGATTCCGGACGTGCTGCTGGCCTATCCCTCCGTCGACCGGGCCGGGTACGCCGAGCTGGCCGGCGACACGCTGCTGGCCCGGTCGGTGACCGTCATGGTGGACGACCCCGCGCAGCTCGCGCTGATCGACCTGGCCAGGGACGGCGGCCGCGAGGAGATCCGGGTGTGCCTCGAACTGGACACCTCGTTGCGGCTGTTGGGCGGG
>NZ_WMLF01000872.1 GCF_014156695.1 Streptomyces durbertensis
AAGAGACAGGTGTAGGTCAGCTCGATCGGGTCGGTCGGAGCGCTTCCCCTGGCCGTGGCCAGGACCTTGGCGGTGGCGACCGTGACGGGCAGGTCGACGTCGCGGCCTTCACGCTCGTTGACGAGTCTGGCGCGGACGATCAGGTCCGCCGCGCCTTCCAGCTCTGCTGGGCTGCTGTAGTAGGGCTCGTCGGCGAGGCCGGGAGAGGTGGCGGACGAGCCGCCCGGCGGGGGCGTGGGGCCGTTGTGGAGGGCGAGCAGGGCGGCGGCTCCCGCTGCCAGGGCCGCGCAGGAGGCCACAGCGGCGACAAGGAGGCGGCGGCGTGGGGGCGCCGGGGAGGAGGCGGCGGGACCGACCAGGGTCTCCAGTTCGGCGGCGGCACGCACGGAGAGGGGCTGCGGGGCCGGAAGCGGGTTGGCGTGTTTGATCAGGCGTTTCACACGCGTCACGTAACCTCCTGGGGCGTGTGGTAGGCGTCGCGGAAGGCTTTGCGGGCCCGGTGCAGTCGGACCCAGACGGCTGACGTGCCGCAGTCGAGGACCTGGCCGATCTCGGCGGCCTTGAGCCCGTCCCAGTAGCTGAGGAGGAGGACCTCGCGGTGGCGCGGGGAGAGTCGGTCGAGGGCGTCGAGGACCGCGTTGTCCTGGTCGGATGCCGGGGTGCGGCCCAGGGTCTCGGCGATCGTGCGGTGGAGCCGTGTCAGGCGGGCCGTCGAACGGTGGTGGTTGCTGAGCAGGTTGCGCGCGGTGACGAAGAGCCAGCCGGTGCCGACGTCCTGGCCCGCGGACATGCGTTCCCACGCCGTGCGGAAGGTCTCGGC
>NZ_WMLF01000873.1 GCF_014156695.1 Streptomyces durbertensis
GGTTAGGGAGTTCTCCCTGTCTCCCTGACCCGTCGGCGGCGCGCTCCCTGTCATCCGTCGGCGGAAGCAGAACCCTCGGTATCGCGGTTGGTGAGGGCGCGGGTGAGGCGGTCGCGGGAGATGACCATGACGCCGTCGGACTTGTACGGCTCAGCGCCGGTGCCGTCCAGGACCCGCTTGAGATCGATGAACGACCAGCCGCCGTAGGCGTCCGCGTTCCGGGTGGCGAGCCGGGCGAGGACGTCCTTGGTGCGGACGCGGGGCGCGTCGCCGATGACGGCGGCGATGTCGGTGAGCGGGTCGCGCTCCTCGTCCCGGTTGATGGCGTGGAGGGTGGTGACGCCGTCGCGTAGGGCCTTGGCGCGGTCGGTGATGGCTTCGGCGGCGTCGTCGTCGATGTAGTGCGTGCGCACCGTGATGGACGACTGTCCGGCGGGGATGGTGATGCCGTCGGAGGCGACGACCAGGGTTCCTCGGTCGAGGCCGGGGCGGAGGAGGTTGGGGGCGGCGCCGCCGTCGACGGCTTTGTCTCCGAGGGCCATGCGGGCTTGGGATTCGGTGCCGAGGGCGAGGGAGGCGCGGGTGTGGGCGCCTTCGCGGACGAGCTTGGGCAGGTTCTCGTTCGTCGGGTCCTGGGTGCCCTGCCACATCAGCACGTTCACGGCCCGGCCTTGGTTGTGGATCTTCCGGACGGCCATGAAGTACCGGGAGTTGGCCTTGGAGCCGCCGTAGGGGCGCTTCTGGTCGTCCTTGGCGGGGCACATGAACGCCACCTGTGCCTCATCGACGAGGACGATGAGGGGTGGGAAGGTGGTGCCG
>NZ_WMLF01000874.1 GCF_014156695.1 Streptomyces durbertensis
GGTCGAACTGCTGGCGCGGGGGCCGAAGGTGAAGGGCGCGGTGCGGGCGGCCGGGCTGAACGAGAGCTGGTCGCCGGCGTCCGAGTCGATGGCGGAGGTGCTGGACCGGCTGCTGGAGGAGGGCGTCGACGGGCGGCGGGTGGCCGTGCAGCTGCACGGCGAGCCGCTGCCCGGCTTCTGCGAGGCGCTGCGCGCGGCGGGGGCGGAAGTGGTGGGCGTGCCGGTGTACCGGTGGCTGCCGCCGGAGGACACCGCGCCGCTGGACCGGCTCATCGACGCAGTGGTGGGGCGGGTGCTGGACGCCGTGACGTTCACCAGCGCGCCGGCGGCGGCGTCGCTGCTGGACCGGGCGAAGACGCGGGGCGTGTACGACGAGGTGCTGGGCGCGCTGCGGCACGACATGCTCGTCGCCTGCGTCGGACCGGTGACGGCGCTGCCGTTGCAGGCCGTCGAAGTGCCGACGGTGCAGCCCGAACGCTACCGGCTGGGCCCGCTGGTGCAGTTGCTGTGCGCCGAGTTGCCCGGCCGTCCCCTGCCGGTCGCCGGGCGGCAGTTGGAGATCCGGGGGCACGCGGTCGTCCTCGACGGCGAGGTGCGGCCGGTGCCGCCGGCCGGGATGTCGCTGCTGCGGGCGCTGGCGCGGCGGCCCGGGTGGGTGGTGCCGCGCGCCGAACTGCTGCGGGCGCTGCCGGGAGCGGGGCGGGACGAGCACGCCGTGGAGACGGCGATCGCGCGCCTTCGCGCGGCGCTCGGGGCTCCGCGGTTGGTGCAGACCGTGGTGAAGCGGGGGTACCGGCTCGCGCACGAGCCGGAGG
>NZ_WMLF01000875.1 GCF_014156695.1 Streptomyces durbertensis
GTCTCGACGCTCGGTGTTGTCGTCGCGGCGGTTGGCGTCGTCCTTGGGACGGGGGTTGTCGCGGTTCGGGGTGTTGTCCTCGCGGGGCGGCGTGGGGCGGTCCCGGCGGTCCGAGGGTGGTGTGTCGGTGCGGGTGTGGTTGTCCGTGCGGTTCGCGTCCTGCGGACGGTTCCCGGTGGGGCGTTGAGGGGGCGGGCTGCCGGGCCTTGTCCCTCCGGCCTCCGAGCCGGCCGGCGGCCTGCTCGGGGTAGGACCGGGTTGAGAAGGCGCATGTTGGGCCGGCGGGTTGTTCGGCGTCGGGCGCTGAGCGGTGCCGGGGTTGGGTGGCGGGCCGGCGGGTGTGGCAGCACCGGGTGGTGGCACGGGGCCTGGTGTCGGTCCGGGATTCTGCGCGCCGGGTGTGCCGGACGGCTGGCCCGGCGGTGTCTGCTGTCCGGCCTCCGGGGTCGCGGTACGCGGGGGTGGCACCGTGGCACCGCCCTGGAGGCCGAGTCCCTGTTCGGCGGGGTCGGTGTTGCGGTCGGTGGCTGGTTGCTGCTGGGTGGCGTGCGCCTGGCCTCGTTCCGTACCGGGCTGCGATGCGGCGGGCGCCGTGGGTCGGGGGCCGGACGCGGCGGCTCCTCCGTCGCCTTCGTTGCGGCCGTTCGCCTGAGCGGTCGGCGACGGCGAGTTGGGCGGGGTGGAGTTGGGGTCCGACTCGGGGCGGGTCGGCTTCGGAGCCTGGCCGGGTGTGTCGCGCGTGTCCGAACGACCGTCGGTAGGACCGTTGTTGGCAGCGGCGTCCGTGCGGCTGGACGGCGACGGGTCCGGGTT
>NZ_WMLF01000876.1 GCF_014156695.1 Streptomyces durbertensis
GGCGGGCGGAGGCGCCGCCGCAACCACCGCCGCGCCGGCGCCTCCGCCCGCCCGCTCCCACCCACTTCCCGCATCAGCCGCTCGCCGACCCGGCGGTGCCCGGTGAACGGCAGGTCCTCATCGGTCATGCCCGGCGCGAGCGCCCGGATGTCCACACGTTCGTCATCGTTGTCGTGTCGCCGCTTGTCGTCGATGGCGGTCACAGCGCCCCCTCCTGAGTGATGTCGGTACGGCCCCCGCGCGGCCCCGGCAGTCGCCCGGCACGCCGCGCGTCCGGCTCCGCGCCGCTGAGCCGGCGCAGCCGCGTCCGGGCCCGCGAGAGCCGCGAACGCACAGTCCCCACGGGCACGCCGCACGCCTGCGCCACCTCGGCGTGCGACAGCCCCGACCAGGCGTACAGCAGGATCACCTCGCGATCCGCCCGCGACAGCCGCCCCAACGCGGCGAGCGCCGCCGCCGCACGGCCGTCCCCGCCCAACCGGTCGACGACCGCGTCCGCCGGATCCGGCTCGTACTCCGGCGACGGCAGCCGGCCCATCGCCTCCCGGTGCCGCCGCGCCGCCCGGCGCGTGTTGCGGATGACGTTGGTGGCGACGCCGAACAGCCACGCACGCCGGCTGTCGACGCCGTCGAGCGTGGCACGCAGCCGCCACGCCTCAAGAAAGGTGAGGGAGACGACGTCCTCCGCGCCCGCCCGGTCGGCGGTCATGCGGACTGCGTGCGCGTACACCGCGTCGGCGTGCGCCTCGTAGATCTCCGCGAACAGTTCGTGGTCCACGACAGTGAAG
>NZ_WMLF01000877.1 GCF_014156695.1 Streptomyces durbertensis
GTCCCCCGGCCGACCCACCCGGACCCCGCTGACACTGGCCGTGCCGGCCCTGCTCGCCGTCGCGTTCCTCGCGCTGCCCCTGGTGGGCGTGCTCGTCCACACCTCCTGGCGGGACCTGCCCGGACACCTCTCCAGCCCGGAGGCCACCGAGGCGCTGTGGCTGTCGCTGATCGTCTCCTTCTGGTCGCTGCTGCTGTCACTGGTCATGGGCGTGCCGCTGGCCTGGCTGCTCGCCCGCGCCGACTTCCCCGGCAAGGCGCTCGTACGGTCCCTCGTCATGCTGCCGATGGTGCTGCCGCCGACCGTCGGCGGCGTCGCGCTCCTGCTCGCCTTCGGCCGCCGCGGCCTGCTCGGCCCCTGGCTGGAGAACACCTTCGGACTCACCCTGCCCTTCCACACCTCCGGCGCGGTCGTGGCCGCCACGTTTGTCTCCATGCCCTTCCTCGTCGTCAGCCTCGAAGGCGCCCTGGCCGGGCTGCGCCCCCGCTACGAGGAGACCGCCGCCTCCCTTGGCGCCGGCCCGCTCCGCGTCTTCCGCACCGTCACCCTGCCGATGGTCGCCCCCGCGCTGGCCGCCGGCGCGGCCCTCACCTGGGCCCGGGCGCTCGGCGAGTTCGGCGCCACCATCACCTTCGCCGGCAACCTCCCCGGCGAGACGCAGACCCTCCCCCTCCGCGTCTACCTGCTGCTCCAGGAACAGCCCGAAGCCGCCACCTCCGTCTCCCTGCTCCTGCTGCTCATCGCGCTGGCCACGCTCGTCGCCCTCCGCGGCCGCTGTCTCTTATAA
>NZ_WMLF01000878.1 GCF_014156695.1 Streptomyces durbertensis
GGCCTCCTCAACAAGCTCGTCACGACCGTCGACGACTGAGGGCGCCGCCCACCTCGCCATCTCCAGGACCGTGCCTCCGCCCGCGCCGCGGTGCGCCTCCGTGCGACCGGTCGGGCGGAAGCCCCGGTTCTCGTAGAAGGCCCGAGCCCGCTCGTTCCGCTCATGGACGTGAAGCGCCAACCGCCCCGTCCCCGGGCGGGCCCACGCCCACCTGGTCGCACGGTCCAGCAGCAGAGCCGCCAGCCCCCGCCCCCGGTGCTCAGGCCGTACGTACACACCGAAGAGCGACGCCTGCCCCTCCTCCCGAACGACCACCATCATCCCGGCGAGTTCTCCGCCACCCTCCACGTGCCCGACAAACGTCGCACTCGACTCCCCCTCCGCGCCGTCCGACGCCCGCTGCCTCCACAACTCCTCGGGGTACGCGACCGACGCCGCGTACGTCTCCCCGAACGCCACGTCCGCGACACGATCCGCCAACGCGGCCAACCGCAGGTCCCGCAGCTCACGCCACTCGTCAGCCCGCACCCGCCGAATCACATACTCCATCCCCCCACCCTCGTCGCCGCCACAGACCACCGGCAACCCGATTACCCTCACGACCGCCCCGCACCGCAGCCAGCGGCAGGACCCACCAGCGGGAGGAGCCGGTGAACAACCCCGTAAAACGCGTTGAGGCCCTGCCGGTAAACCGGCAGGGCCTCAACTCACTATTTGTTCGGCGGCGTCCTACTCTCCCACACGCTCCCGCATGCAGTACCATCGGCGCTGACAGGCTTAGCTTCCG
>NZ_WMLF01000879.1 GCF_014156695.1 Streptomyces durbertensis
CACCTGGCCCCACGACCCGACGACCCCGCCCTCCCGCCGCCCGTGGTGTTCGAACGGCTCGGCGGACCCGCGGCGCCCACCCTCGCCGAGGCGTACGCGGGCGCCTCCGTAGTGCTGCTCTCCAGTGCCGTCGAAGGCTTCCCGCCGTCCCTGGTGGAGGCCATGTTCTGCGGCCGGGCGACGGTCTCCACGGACACCGGCGCGGTCCGCGAGGTCATCGGCGGCACCGGGCTTGTCGTGCCGCCGGGCGACCCCCGCGCGCTCGCCGAGGCCGCCCTGGCACTGCTGGGCGACCCCGGTCGCCGGGCCCGCCTGGGCGCCGCCGCCCGCGCGAGAGCGGTGGAACTGTTCACCGTGGAACAGAACGTGACGGCTTTTTGTGGCATTTACCTGGAGCTGATGTCCCGTCATCCGGTGCGGGCCGGCGACGACCGGCCGGAGCCGGGCGGGACGGCGCGGCCGTTCGAACGCACCGCGGACAGCGCGACGGCGGACAGCGCGACGCCGGACAGCGCGGCGGCGGACAGCGCGACGCCGGAGAGCGCGACGCCGGCCCCTGGAACGGCGGACCGGAGGAGGGCGGAGACCGCGCGCCCGACGGCGCCGACGCCCGGCGAGGCGCCCGGTGGGGCCGGGTCGGCGACCGCCGGCCCCCGCCGACGGGTGCCGAGCTGGGCGCGCGAGCCGTCGGCCGGTCCGGTCGTTCCGGTCGCCGCCGGCGCGGCGGCCGCCACCGGCCGGTGGGAGGGGACGCCGGAATGAGCCCTCCCCACGTGCCCCCCACCC
>NZ_WMLF01000088.1 GCF_014156695.1 Streptomyces durbertensis
GCCCCGGCACCAGCCGCCCCCGCCGCCGCAGCAGTACCAGCAGCAGTATCAGCAGCACCACCAGCCCCAGCAGTACCAGCCGTACCAGGGCTACGACCCGGCCGCCGGCCAGCGGCACGCCGCGCCCCCGGCCCACCAGCCGGAGCCGCGACGCGCCGAGCCGCGCCGCCGCGCCGAACCCCGGCGGCCGGAACCGCGTCGCCCCGAACCCCGCCGCTACGACCCGCCGCCGGCGGCGCCCGAACCGCGCGGCTCCCGGCAGCGCGGCGCCAACCCGATGCGGATCCCGGGCCTCGGCTGCCTCAAGGGCTGCCTGTTCATGGTGCTGATCCTGGCCGCGACCGTGGCGCTGGTCTGGAACTTCACGCCCGTCCCCGAGTGGGTCGCCCAGGGCAGGGGCTTCTGGGAGACGATGGTCGACTGGTTCAACACGGTCAGGGACGGCGTCGCCGGCGCGGTCTGACCCGCGTGCCCGGCCCCAGTCGCCGGCCGGTCCGACCGACCCGGTGCGCGTTGCGCCGATCGGCTGACGGTCGGTGAGGAGATTTGTCGACATCTGCGGGGCTTTTTCCCGTACACAAGTGACAGTTCGCGCCATCAGCCCTCCGGCCCACCCCGCTCGGCGCGTAGCGTTGTTGCCATGGCACGGAAGATCGGCAGTCGTTACACCGCCCACCAGATCCTGGGACGCGGCAGCGCCGGCACGGTGTGGCTCGGCTCTGGCCCGGACGGCCAGGTGGCCATCAAGCTGCTGCGCGACGACCTCTCCGCCGACCAGGATCTTGTCGGCCGCTTTGTCCAGGAGCGTGCCGCCCTGGTCAGCCTCGACCACCCGCACGTCGTCGGCGTCCGCGACCTCGTCGTCGACGGCAACGACCTCGCCCTGGTCATGGACCTGGTACGCGGCACCGACCTGCGCAGCCTGCTCGACCGGGAACGGCGGCTGCCGCCCAGGGTTGCCGTCTCCATCGCCGCCGACATCGCCGACGCGCTGGCCGCCGCCCACGCCGCCGGCTACGTCCACCGCGACGTCAAGCCGGAGAACATCCTGCTCGACGACGCCACCCGGTCCGCGCTGCTCACCGACTTCGGCGTCGCCAAGCTGATCGACGAGCCCGCGCGCGGCGGCAGCCGGGTCGTCGGCACCCCCGACTACGTGGCACCCGAGATCGTCGAGGGCCTCCCGCCCCGGGCGTCCGTCGACATCTACGCCCTGGCCACCGTGCTGTACGAGATGCTGGCCGGCTTCACCCCGTTCGGCGGCGGCCACCCCGGGGCGGTGCTGCGCCGCCACGTGACCGAGACCGTCGCCCCGCTGCCCGGCGTCCCCGACGAGCTGTGGCGGCTCATCCACCAGTGCCTGGCCAAGGGCCCGGCGTCCCGGCTGCGCGCCGGCGAGGTGGCCGCCAGGCTGCGGGAGATGTCGCCCGCGCTGGCCGGCATGCCCGCCCTGGAGATCGACGAGCCCGAACCCGAGCCGGTCCCCGAGCCCGTCGGCGCCGCCGACCCCTCCGGGCACCTCCCGCCGCCGACCAGCGGCGCCGTGCCGCTCGTCCACGGCGGACCCGACCCCGACTCGGCCAACCGCGAGACGCACACCAGCATGCGCGTCCCGGCCGTCGAGGAACTGGCGGGCGGCGCGCACGGCACCGCCCGCGCGCCGCGCGCCCCCGGCCAGCCGCGTGCCGGCTCCGCCCGCCACCGGGCCGCCGAGCGCCGCCGCCGGCTGCGGATCGTCGCCGTCGGGACCGCCGCCGCCGTCGGCATCGGACTGGGCGGCTGGCTGGCCTTCGGCGGCACCGACGAGCCCACGCCGCCGGCCGTCGAACAGCCCACACCGTGACCGCGCCGTTAACCGTTAGGCTGGAGGCGTGGCAGTCCTCGATGCATCCGAAGCTCTGAAGTCCCTCACCTCCACCATGGAGTCGATCGAGGCCGTTCTCGACCTCGACAAGATGAGGGCTGACATCGCCGCGCTCGAAGAGCAGGCGGCCGACCCCTCCCTGTGGGACGACCCCGACAAGGCGCAGCAGGTCAACAGCAAGCTGTCCTTCCTCCAGGGCCAGCTGCGCAAGGTCGAGGAGCTGCACGGCCGCATCGAGGACCTGGAGGTCCTGTTCGAGCTGGCCGAAGCCGAGGACGACGCCGACGCGCGCAACGAGGCCGAGGCCGAGCTGGCCTCCGTCCGCAAGACCGTCGACGAGCTGGAGGTGCGCACGCTGCTCTCCGGCGAGTACGACGAGCGGGAGGCGATGGTCTCCGTCCGCGCCGAGGCCGGCGGCGTCGACGCGGCCGACTTCGCCGAGCAGCTGCAGCGCATGTACCTGCGCTGGGCCGAGCGGCGCGGCTACCCGACGGAGATCCTGGACACCTCCTACGCGGAGGAGGCCGGCATCAAGTCGACCACCTTCACCGTGAAGGCGCCCTACGCCTACGGCACGCTCTCCGTCGAGCAGGGCACGCACCGCATGGTCCGCATCTCGCCCTTCGACAACCAGGGCCGCCGCCAGACGTCGTTCGCCGGCGTCGAGGTGCTGCCCGTCGTCGAGCAGATGGACCACATCGAGATCCCGGAGAACGAGCTGCGGATCGACGTCTTCCGCTCCTCCGGCCCCGGCGGCCAGTCGGTGAACACCACCGACTCCGCCGTGCGCATGACGCACATCCCCACCGGCATCGTCGTCTCCTGCCAGAACGAGAAGTCCCAGATCCAGAACCGCGCCGCCGCGCTGCGCGTCCTCCAGGCCCGGCTCCTCGCGCGCCGCCGCGAGGAGGAGCAGGCCAAGATGAACGCCCTCAAGGGCGACGGCGGCAACTCCTGGGGCAACCAGATGCGCTCCTACGTCCTCCAGCCGTACCAGATGGTCAAGGACCTGCGGACCGAGCACGAGGTCGGCAACCCGCAGGCCGTGCTCGACGGCGACATCGACGGCTTCCTTGAGGCCGGCATCCGCTGGCGCAAGCAGCAGGAGCAGACGGCCGCCTGAGCCCTCGGGCCGGGCCCCGCGCGCTTCCACGCGCCCGGGGCCGCTTCGCGTACAACTCTTCCCGCCCCTCGCGCATCTGCATCTGCGGACTGACGGTTGGCGGAGGGAGCACCGCATGACCAGAGTGCTGGTGGCCGGCGAGCAGCGCATGCTGCGGGAGGCGTTGGCCGCGGCGCTGGGCCTGGAGGACGGCGTCAAGGTGGTCGCGCAGGCCGGGTCCGGCCCGGAGGTGGTGTCCGCCGCGCGGGTGCGCGGCCCCGAGGTGGCGCTCATCAGCACCCGGCTGCCCGGCGCCGACGACGGGCGGGAGCCGCCCTGCGGGGACGGCATCAACACGGTCCACGCGCTCAGGCTCGCCGTCCCGGGCTGCCGTTCCCTGGTGGTCTTCGGCGGTGCGCCAGGCCCCGGGCAGGTGCGCAGCGCGCTGCTGGCCGGCGCCGCCGGCTACCTGCACACCGGACTGCCGTTCGCCGACCTGGTCGCGGGGGTGCACGCGGTCGCCGCGGGGGAGGCGGTAGGCGATCCCGAAGTGCTGCGCGCGGCAAGGGAGATCGGCGGCAGCCCGCTCAGCGTGCGGGAACGGGAGATCCTGCGGCGGGTCGCGACGGGCGCGGACACCGCCGACATCGCACGGGAGTTGAGCCTCACCGTCGGAACCGTGCGCAACCATCTCAGCGCGGCCGTACGGAAACTGGCCGCCCGCACCCCGGTCGACGCCGTACGCATCGCCGCCGACCGCGACTGGCTGCGCGAGCCGGGCTGAACTCTCCCGCCAACAGGTGTCGGCTTGATGGGGTTTGTGTGTCGAATCCCTCACACCCGTGCGCCCACGACGCCAACCGACCGCCCACCGCGGACATTTCGCCCGGACCTCGCTTGACGCTGCCGTGATTACTGGGAAAGCTGTTCGCTCGGCAGGCGTGTGCCTGGCATCGTGCGTGTACGCGGGGGGCGTCTTCAACTGTCCTGGCCCGGATCAGGGCCCGGCCTTCAGGGTGTGTCCCCCCACCGCGGGGCCGGCTCGGCAACGCCGAACCACTGACAAAGACGCAACTACTGGGGGTAGTTGGTAGTGACCAATAACAAGACGCGTGTGCGCATCGCGCGGATCGCGGCCGGTGCCGTGTTCGCCGCGGGCCTTTCGCTGACCGTCGCCGGCGTGGCCCAGGCCGCCCCGGGCGACGGCGACAACGGCGGTGGCATCATCGGCGGCCTCATCGGTGGCGGCGGCGATGACCCGGACAACCCGGGTGACCCGGACCTGCCGGGCGACCCGGACCCGACGGACCCGGACCCGGAGCCGGAGCCCACCAACCCGGACCCGGACCCCGAGCCGGAGCCCACCAACCCGGAGCCGGAGCCCACCAACCCGGAGCCCACCGAGCCGGGTACGCCCACCGAGCCGGGTACGCCCACCGAGCCGGGTACGCCGAGCGAGCCCGGCAAGCCGGGTGGCACGGGCGGCACGGGTGGTTCGGGTGAGCCGGGTGGCCCGAACCCGGACGGTTCGACGGCGCCTGACGGCACCGCCCCGAACTCCGGTGGCAAGGACCAGATCACCACGCCGCAGAAGCCCGCCCCGCAGGGCGGTCAGGAGAAGCAGGACGAGCTGGCCGAGACCGGTGCCATGGAGACCACCTTCCTGGTGGTCGGTGCCGCGACGATGATCGCCGGCGGTGTCGGCTTCCGGCTGCTGCCGCGTCTGATGACGCGCGGTGGCGCCGCGGCCGCCTGATCCACCACTCCGTGTGATGCCACGGCGCATGACCGTGGCACATGCCGCTGAGGTCGGCGGGTCGGCGTGAGGAGACCCGCCGACGACGGCTGAAAGAGGCCGGGTCCGGACACATCCAGTGTCCGGACCCGGCCTCTTTGTTCCGTGAGTCCACGTGGCGAAGGGCCTGCCCGCCGGCCCCGGGCCGGCTACACGCCGACGGCCTGGGTGGCCAGCAGGGCCACCGCCAGGAGCGTCAGCAGCAGCGCCAGAAGGGCCGTGGGGGTCAGGGAGGCCAGGGGGCCCTGCCGGTGCCGGCGGTCCCGCTCGGCGCGGCAGACCGCGCAGCGGGCCTCGCTGACCGGGCCCGCGCAGTTGGCGCAAACCAGTCGGTCGCAGGTCATCGAGCCTCCTCCTCCCCGTCATCCGTTCTGATGGTGCCGCGGCGCCGGCCGCCTGTCGGCCACCGCCGGCCATGCCATCCATGTCAACGCCACCGGCGTCCGATTCGTTCCCGGTCGGGCGGATCGCCGCCGGGCGGGGGTCCACTCTGCCAGGATCGACCCTCCGCCGCACGATGTCCCGTCGAAGGCTCCGGAAGAGGTCGTCACTCACGGCGAACCCGCCACCGCGCGGCGTTATGCGGCGTTCGCGTTGATCTGTCCCGCCACGGCCCGGGGGCAAACCGGACGCGGACTGCGACGCCCCGTCCGATTCGCGTATGGTCGCCCACACCGAGGAGAGTCGCCGCCGCGGTTCTCGTAGCCCCTACCCAGGTCGACGTGGTGTAAATCAGTGATTCGATTCGACAACGTCTCCAAGCGCTACCCCAAGCAGAACCACCCCGCCCTCCGCGACGTGTCGCTGGAGGTCGAGCGCGGTGAGTTCGTCTTCCTGGTGGGCTCGTCCGGCTCCGGCAAGTCCACCTTCCTGCGCCTGCTGCTCCGCGAGGAGCGCGCCAGCGAGGGCCAGGTGCACGTGCTCGGCAAGGACCTGAACCGGCTGTCCAACTGGAAGGTCCCGCACATGCGGCGCCAGTTGGGCACGGTCTTCCAGGACTTCCGGCTGCTGCCGAACAAGACGGTCGGCGAGAACGTCGCCTTCGCGCTGGAGGTCATCGGCAAGCCGCGCGGGCAGATCCGCAAGACCGTGCCCGAGGTCCTGGACCTCGTCGGACTCGGCGGCAAGGACGACCGGATGCCAGGCGAGCTGTCCGGCGGTGAGCAGCAGCGGGTGGCGATCGCGCGGGCGTTCGTGAACCGGCCCATGCTGCTGATCGCCGACGAGCCGACCGGCAACCTCGACCCCCAGACCTCCGTCGGCATCATGAAGCTGCTCGACCGCATCAACCGCACGGGGACGACGGTTGTGATGGCCACCCACGACCAGCAGATCGTCGACCAGATGCGCAAGCGCGTGATCGAGTTGGAGAAGGGCCGTCTCGTCCGCGACCAGTCCCGCGGCGTCTACGGCTACCAGCACTGAGCGGCTACGGCTCCCAGCACTGAAAGGACGCCATGCGCGCCCAGTTCGTCTTCTCGGAGATCGGCGTCGGTCTCCGCCGCAATCTCACGATGACCTTCGCCGTGATCGTCTCGGTGGCGATCTCGCTCGCCCTCCTCGGTGGCGCGCTGCTGGCCGGCCAGCAGGTCAACCAGATGAAGGGCTACTGGTACGACAAGGTCCAGGTCTCCATCTACCTCTGCAACAAGACCGACGCGGCGACCGCGCCGGCCTGTGCCCGGGGCGCGGTCACCGGGCAGCAGAAGCGTGAGATCAAGGCCGACCTGGAGAAGATGAAGGTCGTCGACAAGGTCTTCTACGAGTCGAGCGAGGAGGCCTTCAAGCACTACAAGGAGCAGTTCCCCGACTCCCCGCTGGCTCCCTCCCTGACCCCGGACCAGATGCAGGAGTCCTACCGGGTCAAGCTCAGCGACCCGGAGAAGTTCGAGGTGGTCAGCACGGCCTTCTCCGGCCGGCAGGGCGTGCACTCGGTGCAGGACCAGAAGGACCTGCTGGAGGACCTGTTCAACCTGCTCAGCGGAATGAACCGGGCGGCCCTGTTCCTGATGGCGCTGATGCTGATCGTCGCCGGCCTGCTGATCGTCAACACCGTGCGGGTGTCGGCGTTCAGCCGCCGGAGGGAGACCGGCATCATGCGGCTGGTCGGCGCGTCGAGCTTCTACATCCAGATCCCGTTCATCATGGAGGCCGCCGTGGCCGGCCTGTTGGGCGGTCTGCTGGCCTGCGGAATGCTGATGAGCGGCAAGTACTTCCTCGTCGACCAGTGGCTGAGGGAACAGATCCCGCTCATCAACTTCATCGGCTGGGACTCGGTGTTGAAGGTGCTCCCGCTGGTGCTCGCGGTGGGTGTCATCATGCCGGCCTTTGCAGCGTTCCTCGCTCTGCGCAAGTACCTGCGCGTGTGACGCGGATGTGAGAAACGCCGCGAGCGCCCCGCGCGCGATCCGGCCAGACGATCATGCCCCTGCCCTAGACTGACGCACCATGTCGGGCACACGGATGTTCGTCGAGCCCCGCCGCATGCGCCGCGGGGCCGCCCTGACATTCGTCTTCGCGGGTGTCCTCCTCACCGGCTTCGCCACCGGCTCCTGGAGCGAGGAGGCCGAGGGCGGCGAGGCGGCCGGACCGCGCGGCACACAGGGCACGCCGATAAGCCCCAGCGACCCCGCCGACCCCGGCGCGGAGGGCGTCCACCAGGCCGACGACGCGCACAAGCTCGTCAGCCGCAGCGGCGACCGCTGGTCCGTCGCCTACAGCGCGCGGGAGTACGAGGGCCTGCAGCAGGCTCTCGACGGACGCTATGTCGGCGTCGGCATCGCCGTCCGCCGGGCCTCCGGCGGCGCCCTGGAGGTGGCCCGCGTCACCGCCGGCAGCCCCGCCGACCTGGCCGGGGTGCGGCGCGGCGACCGGCTGCGCGCCGTCGACGGCGCGCACGTCGGCGACCTGCCCGTCACCGACGTCGTCGCCCGGCTGCGCGGGGACGACGGCACCCGCGCCGCGCCCGCCGGCAGCCCCGTCACCGTCGACGTCGGCCGGGACGGCCGCGCCCGGGCCGTCACGCTGCGCCGCGCCAGCCTCTCCACCGAGCCGGTCACCGTGGAACGGCTGGCGCCCGACGCCACGCGCATCACCGTCACCGCCTTCACCAAGGGTTCCGGCGACGAGGTCCGGCGCGCCGTCCGGCAGGCCCCCGACGGCGCCGGCATCCTGCTCGACCTGCGCGGCAACGCAGGCGGACTGCTGCACGAGGCCGCCGCCGCCGCGTCGACCTTCCTCGACGGCGGCCTCGTCGGCACCTACGGCGACGAGGAGACCGAGCACGCGCTGCACGCCGAGCCCGGCGGCCAGACCACCGCGCCGCTGGTCGTGCTCGTCGACGGCGGGACCATGAGCGCCGCCGAGCTCGTCGCCGGCGCCCTCCAGGACCGGGACCGCGCCGTGGTCGTCGGCACCCGCACCTTCGGCAAGGGCACCGTCCAGGTGCCCCGCGAGCAGCCGGACGGCTCCGTCGCCGAACTCACCGTCGGCCACTACAGCACCCCCTCCGGCCGGGTGCTCGACGGCGAGGGCCTGACCCCCGACGTCACCGTGCGGTCGGGCGAGCGCGCCCTGGAGAAGGCCCGCACGGTATTGAGTGGCCTCGCGGCCCGCGATTGAGCCACAATGGCCCCGCTATGGCAAAAGAGACGGGTCGCAAACTCATCGCGCAGCACAAGAAGGCGCGGCACGACTACAACATCCTCGACACGTTCGAGTGCGGTCTCGTACTGACCGGGACCGAGGTCAAGTCGCTCCGCCAGGGCCGCGCCTCCCTCGTCGACGGCTTCGGCCAGATCGACGCCGGCGAGGTGTGGCTGCACAACGTGCACATCCCCGAGTACAGCCAGGGCACCTGGACGAACCACAGCGCCCGTCGCAAGCGCAAGCTCCTGATGCACCGCGCCGAGATCGACAAGCTCATCGGCAAGCTCCAGGAGACCGGTCTGACCCTGGTGCCGCTCCAGCTGTACTTCAAGGACGGCCGGGCCAAGGTCGAGCTCGCGCTCGCCCGAGGCAAGAGGGAGTACGACAAGCGGCAGACCCTGCGGGAGAAGCAGGACCGCCGCGAGGCGGACCGCGCGATCTCGGCGGCTCGCCGCCGCAGCCGCCGCTGAGGGCGCCGGCCGGGCGCCGTCCGTCCCGCTCACCCGACCGGGCGGGAATGTGCTGGCACCCCGCCGTGTTGTTCACGTACGATGGTGTCAACACCGCCGCCGGGCCCCCGGGCCCGACGCGCTTGTTAACTCAACATGGGGATGATCGGTTTCGACAGCGGATGTCGAAGTAGGGGAAGCGAGCCGAGGAACGCGGCAATGATCTCGCTAACCATGTGCCGCAAAAAAATAATCGCCAACACCAAGCGCGATTCCTTCGCCCTCGCTGCCTGATCAGCGACTTGCGAAGTGTCAGCCCGGGTGCGTTCCCGACCCGGTTCCTGGCATCAGCTAGGGAACTCACCGCGTAGACCCGGTCACGGGGTCTGCAGGGACATCAAACAGTGACTGAGCCCGTCGGCAGCTTGTCTGCGTGACTGCCGGGGCTGAGAAAAGCACAGCAGACTGCGCTCGGAGAAGCCCTCCTTCCGCACCGTTGGACGCGGGTTCGATTCCCGCCATCTCCACTGTTCAAGGCCCTGGGGCCGTGTCGGCGACGACACGGCCCCAGGGCCTTTGCCGTGCGTCGTCGCCCGAGGTCAGATCACTTCGATGCTGGTCCGTGCCACCCCGGCGCGTGCGATTCTCGCGTCGGCCGTGACAAGCGGCAGGTCGAGCCCTTCGGCAAGTGCGACATAGGCGGCGTCGTAGGCCGACATGTTGGCCGAGAGCTCCCGGACGCGAGGCCAGAACGGGGGAGCGTCGAAGTGCCGGATCGGTAGAGCCTGGTAGGTGGCAAGTGCCTCGTCCAGGGCGTCCTGGGAGAGTTTCGGAACTCCTCCCCGGGTGCCGCGTGCCATTCCGAAGAGAGCGGAAGCGATCTCGTAATCGAGGAGCGTGGGCGCGATGAGGTCGTTCGTCGCGATGCGTCGCCGCGCGCTGTCTCCGCGTTCGCTGACGTCGGTCAGGGCATGCACGAGGGCTGAGCAGTCGATGACGATCAACGGCGCTCCCGCTCGGCTTCGAGGAAGCCGGGCACGTCCACTTCGGACAGGTCCACGCTTGCCTGGCGTTTCATGCGTTCGGCCAGCTCCGCGTTGGTCGGCACCGACGCCTCTCTGGTGATGACGCCGAGCAGGTACGTCTGGAGGGACTGACCTGCTTCTGCAGCTCGGACCTTTATGCGCCGTGCGACGTCCTCTGGGACTTCCCTGACGGTGAACGCTGTCGTAGCCATGACTGCATTTTATCGTCAGTGGAGTCATTTCGCAGTCAGTCGTCTCCTTCCACTCGATGAGGGGCAACGGCACCCCGATCCTCCTCGCGGTCAATGCTTACCAGGTTGGCCAGTGACGGCAGCTTGGCCAGCTCCTTTGCCACCGCCGGCGTCTGGAGCCGGTGCGGCGTCCGTGTGGCGTTGGCCTTGTCGCGGGCTACCGCCGCCATGAGGCGGTGGGCGTTGGCGGGGGAGCGGAGTAGGTAGGCGGTCTCGTCCCAGGGGGCGTCGGCGTCGCGGGCGTCGTCGGGGCTTGCGGTCATGCGGTCGTGCTCCTTGTCCGCGTGGCGTGGGGAGATGATCCCGCACTCTGTCATCCTGCAAGGAGCTTTTGGTCTAGACCTTGACGTGGGCATGGCTGGGTCGTCTACTGGGTGCGATCAACCCCCCACTGCAAGCGAGGTGGTCCCCCCATGTCCAGAACCAGGCTCCTCTCCCTGCTCTCGGCGGGCGTGCTGCTCGGCGTGCTCGCCGTGTTCCTGCCGAACCTCGGCGGCGGCGGGCAGCAGGCGCGCGCCAACGAGGCGTGCGCGGCGCCGTGGAGCGCCTCGAAGGTCTACTGGGGAGGCGACGTCGCCTCCCACAACGGCAGCAACTGGCGCGCCAAGTGGTGGACGCAGGGAGAGACCCCCGCGAACGGCGTCGCCGTCTGGGAGCACCGGGGCGCCTGCGGCGGGGGCAACGGCCCCGGCCCGGTCAACCCCAACTTCGTGGTCTCAGAAGCCCAGTTCAACCAGATGTTCCCGAACCGGAACCGCTTCTACACCTACCAGGGCCTCGTCGGCGCGCTCAGCGCCTACCCCGGCTTCACCAAGACCGGCGACCAGGCCACCCAGCGCCGTGAGGCCGCCGCCTTCCTCGCCAACGTGCACCACGAGACCGGCGGGCTCGTCCACATCGTCGAGCAGGACCGCAACAACTACCCGCACTACTGCGACACTTCCCAGCCCTACGGCTGCCCCGCCGGCAACGCCGCCTACTACGGCCGCGGCCCCATCCAGCTCAGCTGGAACTTCAACTACAAGGCCGCGGGCGACGCGCTCGGCATCGACCTGCTGCGCAACCCGTATCTCGTCGAGAACAACGCCGAGGTCTCCTGGAAGACCGCCCTGTGGTTCTGGAACACCCAGACCGGCGCCGGCCGGATGACCGCGCACAACGCGATCGTCGGCGGCCACGGCTTCGGCGAGACCATCCGCACCATCAACGGCGCGCTGGAGTGCAACGGCGGGCAGCCGGCGAAGGTGGAGAGCCGCGTCCGGCTCTTCGAGCAGTTCAGCTCCCTCCTCGGCACGACACCGGGCAACAACCTCCGCTGCTGACCGGCGACCACACCCCATCGGCCCGGCTGTGAGGCCGGCGGCGCACACGAGCGGTGCCGCCGGCCTCACGGCGTGACCGGGCGCGTCACGGCGTGACCGGGGTGGCGCGTAGCATCCCGCCCATGTCACAGCAGCTGCCACCCGGTGGGGACGCCGCCTGGCGCACCTTCCTGGACCTCGGCGATCCGGGCGGTGGCCCGCTGCACCACCGTCTGGCCAGGGCGCTACGGGCGGCCCTCGCGGACGGTCGCATCCCGCCCGGTGGGGCGCTGCCTCCCAGCCGCGAGCTGGCGTCCGATCTCGGCTGCTCCCGCTGGGTCGTCACCGAGGCCTACGGCCAACTCGTCGCCGAGGGGCACCTGGAAGCGCGCAGTGGCTCGGGGACGCGGGCCCGGCCCCAGCCGCGACGCGCGCCCCGCGCACGGCCGGGCGACCGACCCGGCGACCGCCCCCCGGAAGCGGTCAGCGAACAGGCGCCGGAGTACGACCTGGCCGCGGGGCTGCCGGACCTGCGGGCTTTTCCGCGCGCCCGCTGGGCGGACGCGCTGCGGGCGGCGACCGCCGAAGTCGTCTCCGCCGACCTCGGCTATCCCGATCCCGCCGGGCACTCCGCGCTGCGGCGGCGGCTCGCCGCGTACCTCGTCCGCTCCCGAGGTGCTGACCTGGCCTGGGGCGAACTCGTGGTGGGAGCCGGCACGTTCGACGCGTTGACGCGTGCCTGCCGCGCCCTCGGGGCCGCCGGTCACACGCATGTGGCGGTCGAGGATCCCGGGTGGGGCGCAGTGGTGGAGGCGGTGCACGCGGCCGGTCTGGTCGCCGTGCCGGTAGCCGTCGACGCGGACGGACTCCGCGTCGACCGGTTGCGGGAGCACCCCGAGGCGCGCGCGGTGGTGGTCGCGCCCGCCCACCAGTTCCCCACCGGGGTGGTGCTCGCCCCGCGTCGCCGGACCGAACTGCTGACCTGGGCGGCCGAGGTGGACGGGGTGGTACTGGAGGACGACTACGACTCGGAGTTCCGGTACGACCGTCAACCCGTCGGCGTGCTCCAGGGGATGGCGCCGGACCGGGTCGTCCTGCTCGGTTCGGTCAGCAAGACGCTTGCCCCGGCGCTGCGGCTCGGTTGGGCCGCGGTGCCGCCGTGGCTGGCCGCCGCGCTCGCCGCAGACCGCGGGCACGGCGGTTGCCCGCCGGTCGTGGACCAGCTGGCGCTCGCCCACCTCGTCGCGAGCGGCGCGTACGACCGGCATCTGAGGGCCTCCCGGCTCCGCTACCGGAGTCGGCGCGACAGCCTGCTGGCGGCGCTCGGTGAGCGGTTGCCGGCATGCCGGGTGTCGGGCGTCGCGGCCGGCTTCCACCTGTTGCTCGACCTGGGCGACCGCAGGGCGGGCAGGGTCGCCGCGGAAGGCGCGCGGCGGGGCCTGCGGGTGGCGGCGCTGGACCGGTACCGGGTCGTGCCGGGCCCCCGTCCCGGCACGACGCTGGTACTGGGCTACGGCAACCTGCCGGACCCGGCTGTCGCCGACGCCGTGCGGAGACTCGCCGAGGCGGTCGACCACACGCCTCGGGAGACGTGAGCCGGCGAGCGAATCCGCCGCTCAGTCCGCGACCGCTCCCGCGCGGTCGAGCTTCTCCCGCGAGCGCGCGTCCAGCCGCACCTCCAGTGCCCCGACGGCCTCCTCCACCTGTGCGACGGAGCTGACCCCGACAACCGGCACCACCGCGGGGCTGCCGTCGATCAGCCAGGCCAGCACCACCTGGTGGGGCGTGGCCCCGAGCTCGTCGGCCACCTCGCGCAGGGCGGCCAGCCGCGCCCTGGTCCCGGGGTGGTCGTAGGCCGCGGCCAGCGGCCGGTCGGAACGGGAGTAGGCGCCCGAGAGCAGCGACGAGTACGCCATCAGTGTCAGCCCCGGGTCCTCGCGCACGTAGTCGAGCGCCTCCGGCGTCGCGTGGACGTGCGCGCTCTCCGGCAGCCCGGCGTCGAACCTCGGCTGGAGGTAGGAGTAGCGCAGTTGGAGGCACGTGTACTCGGCCCAGCCGTGCCGGCGGGCGGTCGTCCGGGCGCGTTCGGTGCGCCAAATCGTGTGGTTCGAGGCGCCGAGGTGGGCCACGTCGCCGGCCGTGACCAGTCCGTCCAGCACCTCCAGGGTCTCTTCCAGCGGGACCGACCGGTCCTCCACGTGTGTCCAGTAGAGGTCGATGCGGTCGGTGCCCAGGCGCCGCAGACTGTCCTCGGCCGCCGCGCGGAGTGCCTTCGCGGAAAGCCCCTCCGCGGTCTCCAGGCCCGTTCCGGGCACGGTCGGGCGGGCGCCCCCCTTTGTGGCGACGAGCACCCGGTCGCGGGCTCGGCGGCTGGCCATCCACCGCCCGAGCGTCGTCTCGCTCTCGTCGCCGGTCGCGCCAGGCTGCCAGAAGGCGTAGTTGTTCGCCGTGTCGACGAGGTTGCCGCCCAGTTCGGTGAAGCGGTCGAGGATCGCGAACGAGGTCCGCTCGTCGACCGTGGTACCGAAGGGCAGGGTGCCCAGGCACAGCACGCCGGCCTCAGGTCCCGACCGTCCGCCGATTCGACGTCGCCGCATGTTCCGTCTCCTTGTGTGACTGGCTTGGTGTGATCACCAACGTAGGTGCTGAGCGGCTCGGTGTACCGGTCCGCTGAGCCCACGGATGACCGGACCAATCCGGGCTCTCAGGGGAGTCGCGGGCGGCGGCTCGTGGCGGCCGTGGTGAGCGCCACCGCGGCCGCGGTCGCCGCCGCGGCCGCCGGCAGCGCGTACGGCCAGTGCGCGTCCAGGTGTTCGGCGGCCTGCCCGCCGAGCGCGGCCCCGGCGGCGATCCCGCCCAGCAGCGCGGTCACCGCGATGGTCATGCCCTCGTTGATACGGGCCGCCGGGACCAGCCGCTGGACGAGCGTCATGGCGGTGACCATCGTCGGCGCCGTGGCCATGCCCGCCACGAGGAGCGCGGCGGCCAGCAGCGCGAGCCCGCCCGCCCACGCGGCCAGCAGCGGCAGCGTCATGAGGGCGGCCATCAGCGCCACGCAGCCGGTGAAGCGGCGCCGCAGTCCGCCGCGTGGCCGCAGCAGCCCGTAGGCAAGACCGGCGGCGCATGATCCGGCGGCCTGGAGGGCGAGGACCGGGCCGGCGAGCGCCGCGTGCCCGAGGGCGTCCGTGTGGGCGACGGTGACGACCTCCATCGAGCCGAACACGGCCCCGGTGCACAGGAAGACACACAGCAGGGCCGGCATGCCCGGCACGGTGAGCGGCGCCCGTCCACCCGCCAGCCGTGACGCGACCGGGGGTTCGGTCCGCCGCTGCGCCGCGAACAGCAGCGTGCCGGCGGCCAGCAGAACCGTCGCCAGCAGCGTCCCGGCCTCGGGGAAGAGCCCCAGACACAGCGTGACGGCGACCACCGGGCCGAGCATGAAGCACAGTTCGTCGGTGGCCTGTTCGAGGGAGTTCGCGGTGTGCCGGGCGCGCACCCGGTCCGGGCTGTCGCCCCGGTACAGGTGGGCCCAGCGGGCCCGGGCCATGCCACCGGTGTTGGGCGCGGTGGACGCGGTGGCGGCGCAGAGGAACAGCGTCCAGGCCGGCGCGGCCGTCCACACGGCGAGTACCAGCAGCAGGTTGCCGAGTACGGCGAGCAGGACGGCCGGTACCGCGACGCGTGCCTGCCCGTGCCGGTCGACCAGCCGGGCCACGAGCGGCGCGAGCAGCGCGGCGGCGGCGAGGCCGGTCGCGCTGATCGCGCCGGCGAGGGCGTAGGAGCCGTGTGTCCGGGCGATCATCACCACGGCGGCGACGCCGAACATCCCCATCGGCAGCCGGGCAAGCACGCCGCTGGCCCAGAATGCCCCGGCGCCCGGCGCATCGAACAGCCGGAC
>NZ_WMLF01000880.1 GCF_014156695.1 Streptomyces durbertensis
GCGGTGGTTGCGGCGGCCGGCGGTGCTGGTGGTAGGCGTCGCGGCGTGTGTGGTGGCGCTCAGCGTCGCCGCCTCGCTGCTGGTCGCGGGAAGTGGGGGCCGGGGCGTGCCCGTCCCGCCGCCGGAGCCGGCGGCCGTCCGGCTGCTCGACCGGGTTGCCGTGGCGGCCCAGGGGGCAGCCGAACCGGTGGTCCGGGACGGGCAGTTCCTCTACACGAGGACCAAGGGCTTTGCCGCGGTGCTGAGCGAGGTCTCCGAGGAGGGGGACATGGAGTTGAGCCGGAGCGACCAGTCGCACGAGCGCTGGGAGTCGGTGGACGGTTCGGCGCGGACCCTGGAGCGCTACCCGGGAGGTGGCCAGGACACGTTCGACGCGGGCGAGGGCACGCTGCTCGATCCGACCTACCGCTTCCTCGAATCGCTCCCCACCGATCCGGAGCACCTGTTGCAGATGTTCTACGAGGACGCGGAGCTGAACCACGGCGCGGGGACGGACTCGACGCTCGGCGCGGACCAGGGGGCGTTCGTGGCGATCGGTGACCTGCTGAGCGGGGTGGAGTGTCCGCCGCGGGTGAGCGCCGCGCTGTACCGGGCGGCGGGACGTATCCCGGGGGTGGTGCTCGTGCCGGAGGCGACGGACGCGCTCGGGCGGAAGGGGGTCGCGGTGGCGCGGGAGCACGACGGGGAGCGCACCGAGTGGATCTTCGACCGGGAGAGCCTGCGGCTGCTCGGGTACCGCACCGTCGTGTTGAAGGACGGCGACTGGGGGAAGGCGGGGGAGGCGGT
>NZ_WMLF01000881.1 GCF_014156695.1 Streptomyces durbertensis
GGTGGGGACATGTTGCCGGGGCAGCCGTGGACGCCGGACGAGGAGCCGCCGAACCCTGATGGTTCGGCCCCGGACGGGGACGGGACACACCGGAAGTGAGGACACCGGATACGCGGGTGGGGCGCGCTGGACGCGAGGAGTTGGGGCGGAGGCTGGTTCGGTGCGGCGCGCTGTCTTCGGACTGGTTGCCGACGTTCGCCGCCGTGGACCGGGCGGCGTTCCTGCCCGACCGGTTCTGGCCGTTCGACGTGACGCGGCAGAGCAGCGGCGTCCTGGTGGAGCGGGAGGTGGATCCGGACGCCTGGTATGCGGCGGCGGACGGTGACGTGCCCATCGTGACGCAGTGGGATGACGGTCGGCATCGAGGCGATGATCCGGGACGCGTGGCCACGAGTTCGTCGTCGATGCCCTCCGTCGTCTGGTCGCTGCTGCGGGAGTTGTCGGTGGAGGACGGTATGAAGGTGTTGGACGTGGGAACCGGGACGGGTGAGACGGCGGGGGCGCTCACCCATCGGCTGGGTCATGGACGGGTGACGACGGTCGAGGTGGACGCGGCGGTCTCCGCGCACGCGCGGGAGCGGCTCTGCCGGCTCGGCCTGTATCCGGAGGTGGTGGTGGGTGACGCGGTCCAGGGTGCTTTCGCGAGCGGGCAGTACGACCGCGTCCTGGCGACCGTTGGAGTACGGGAGGTGCCGGAGGCATGGATCGGCCAGACGCGGGACGGTGGGGTGGTGTTGGTGCCCTGGGGGACGCACTTCACCGGCGGGGACGCCATGGTGCGGCTC
>NZ_WMLF01000882.1 GCF_014156695.1 Streptomyces durbertensis
CCACGCGCCCGGACGCCACCGCGCCGGCATCTCCCCCACCCTTGTCGCCGCCCTGTGCGCCCTCCTCGGAGTGGCCCTCGTCGGCGGCCTCGCGCTCGCCCTCAAGAACAACTGGTTCGACACCACCTCCCCGCGCGACCAGCAGCCGCCGACCCTCACCGCCCCCACCGGCCCCACCCCGCCGAACCACCTGCCCGCCTCCACCTCCGGCACGGCCCACCACAGCCCCACCGCCGCGCCGGATCCGACCGCCGCCGCGTTCCTCGCCGTCCGCGCGGACACCTGCCTCCCCCTCTACGACACCGGCCACGCCGCCGACACCGTCACCTGGAACACCGCCATGCCGCCGGCCCCCGTCGACTGCGACAGCGGCCGCGCCATGGTGCGGGTCACCCGGGTGTCCGACTCCGTCGAGGACTGCCGGACCGGCGTCGGCCACGCCTACTGGTACTACCGCGCAGCCGGCGGGCCGACGAACACCGTCCTGTGCCTCAGCCGCGTCTACCGTGCGAACTACTGCCTGCTCGCCCGCCGCGCCGGCACCCCGGACGCCCCGACGATGCACCTCGGCCCGATGACGGCCGTCGACTGCACCGACCGCCGGCCGCCCGCCGCCTACAACGAGGTCCTCCACCTCACCGGCGTCCACCAGGCCGGCCCGGACACCACCGCCACCGCCTGCACCCGCGCCCCCGGCGACCGGACCAGGTACTGGGTGTGGAAGGTCGACGACGGCCGGACCCTCCTCTGCGCCACGGTCTACCGCCCCACCCGCTGACCC
>NZ_WMLF01000883.1 GCF_014156695.1 Streptomyces durbertensis
GACGAGTGCTTTCCTGGCGGGTCAACTCCGGGGCTTCCCCTCACCCCGTTGGCGGGTGGTGGGTGCGCGTCGGCAGGGCCGGACCGGTCCCGGTGGGGGGCCGAAGGTCCCCGGCGGCAGGGGAGGTGCGGCACCGGCGGGCTCGGCGGGGCTGCGGGTGGGCTCGGTAGCGTCTAGCGTCCGAGCCGTGGCGCCCGAACCGGGGGCGTCTCCAGCGGGAAGCCGAGGAATGTCGCTCACCGAACGTCTGCAGAGCCTGTTGGTGGCCGTGGCCGCGTTGGCCGGGCTCGGCGCGGGGCTGCTGTGGCCGGTCGGGGCGGTGGCGGGGTACGTGGTGCTGCCGGCGCTGCTGGTGATGCTCACCGCTGTGTTCGTGCGGATGGACGCGTCGCATGTGGGGGAGGTCCGGCAGGCGGGGACGCTGGTGGCGGCCAGCCTTGTGCTGAACTTCGTGTTCACGCCGGTGCTCGCCTGGGCGCTGGGCGCGGGGCTGCTCGGGGACGAGCCGGACCTGCGGATCGGGTTGCTGCTGTTGCTGGTGACGCCGTGCACGGACTGGTACCTGGTGTTCACGGCGATGGCGCGCGGTCACACGGGGATCGCCGCCGCGCTGCTGCCCGTGAACCTGGTGCTCCAGCTCGCGCTGCTGCCGGTGTACGTGCTGCTGCTGGGCGGGCGGGCGGCGATGGTCGACGCCGGGACGCTGGTGGAGTCGGTGCTGCTGGTGATGCTGGTGCCGTTGACGCTGGCGGTGCTGCTGCGGGTGGGGGTCGACCGGGC
>NZ_WMLF01000884.1 GCF_014156695.1 Streptomyces durbertensis
GTCGGGGTGTCAGCGCGGGTAGCAGCCGTTGTCGGCGCGCAGCACGGCGCCCGTCATCGTTCCGGAGCCGTCACCGAGCAGGTAGGCGCAGACGCGTGCGACGTCCTCGGGCAGGATGTCGCCGTCGAGCTGTTCCTGGCGCTTGTACTCGGCGTACCGGTAGTCGGGGATGCGGTCGGCGATGGCCGTGTTGACGACGAGACCCGGGGAGACGGCGTTCACCCGGACGTACGGCGCGAAGTTCATCGCGTTCGACTTGGTCAGGCCGATGACTCCGGCCTTGACCGTGCCGTAGAGCGCGTCGGAACTGCCGACCTCCCCCGCCACCGAGGTCAGGTTCACGATCGCGCCGCGCCGCTCGCGCGGCAGCAGGTGCCCCGCGAAGCGGCGGGACAGCCACACCGGCCCCTTCACGTTGACGGCGATGACCCGTTCGATGGTGGCGTCGTCGTACTCCCACACGGGACGGCCCAGGTAGAGACCGGCGTTGTTGACCAGCCCGTCGACGTCCGGGTGCTCGGCCAGCACCCGGTCCATCAGCTCCTCACACGCGTCGCGGACGGCGACGTCGCACAGGTGGGTGTCGAGCGGCCGCCCCTGGTGCCGACGTGCCAGCTCCTTCAGGGCGGGTTCGTCGATGTCGCAGGTGACGACGGTCATCCCGTCGGCCAGGCAGTGCTCCACGAGCGCGCGGCCCACGCCGCTCGCACCGCCTGTGATGATCACTGTCCGCGTGCTCATGTCGTCTCCTTGACGGGGTTTCGGGGCGCGACGGTCGG
>NZ_WMLF01000885.1 GCF_014156695.1 Streptomyces durbertensis
CCCGTCCACAAACCGCAGGCCGTCCTCGACGACCCGCACCTCCGCGACCTCACCCGTCAGACGCAACACCGCGTCGTCCCGCGCGGGCAGCAGACCCACCGCCGCGACGAGCCCGGTCAGCGGCGCCAGCAGCGGAACGACCAGCAGCGCCACCCGACCCGCGAGGTTTGCCAGCAGGAAGACAAGCGGCGCGCACAGCGCCAGGAGAGCGAGGCGATACCCCGTCGGCACCTCGCGCCACAGGGCGACGACCACCAACAGCCCCACGCACCACAGCACGCACGCCAGCCGCGTCCGCCTGCGCTGCTCCCGGATCGGACGCCTCAGGACCAGCCGGTCGCGCTCGTCCCACGTCACCTCGCCGGCGCCTCGCCCCGCGTACTCGCCAACATCACCAGTGCCCCGGCGACCAGCAGCGCGCTGCCGGTCAGAACGCCCCACTCCGAAGCGTTCGACCCGTCGCGCAGCAGGCCGAAAGCCAGGTGCCAGCACAGGGAGACGGCGATGACCGACTGGCCGATGCCGTGAAGACGAGGCCGACGGACCGTCCTGCGGTTCCACGGCAACACCCACCCACGGGTGATCGCCGCGATGCCGGACGCGGCGATGAGCGACGCCATCAGGAGCACAGGTATGGCGAGATACAGATTCACGGTCGTGCCTTTCCGCGCGTTCGGACCCGCGCCGAACGCCGCCGCGATCATCCCACCGCCACGCCGCGCGGACCGGGCCCGCCCGCCGGGCCTGCCGACACCAGGGCGAGACGCCTCCAC
>NZ_WMLF01000886.1 GCF_014156695.1 Streptomyces durbertensis
GGGGAGGTGCGTGGTCATCGTGGTGGGCGGGAGCTGGGGGCGGAGCAGCATGGCGGGGTGTCCTTTCAGTCCGGGTCGGTGCCGTTGACGATGTCGACGCCGGTGCGGGTGCCGGAGTCGATGGCGGGGGCCAGGAAGGTCTGGTTGAGGTAGAAGCCGAAGAGTGCGATGACGGCGACGACCCACAGGCGGACGCCGAGGAACTTGATCGCGGCCCAGGCGATGACGCCCAGGACGAGGACGAGCGGCAGGGAGACGGTCACGGTCGGGATCTCCTGTCAGCGGACGGGGCAGCGGTGGGTTCGGGCGGCGAGTTCGGCGGCGGCGCGTGAGTCGTAGTCGGCGGAGAAGCCGCAGCGGGGTGCGGTGCAGGCGGCGGTGTGCTTCTCGCGGCCCCGGTGGTCGTAGGCGGTACCGACCTGGACGGGTCCGATGCGGGTCACGCGGCGGAAGCGTCGGTTCGCGGACATGCGGTGTGCCTCCTTGCCGGTGTCAGGTGAGGTGGGTGGCGATCTGCCGGGCGAGTTCCGGTGGCACGCCGAGTCGGGCGCGCAGGGTGTCGGTGTCGATGGGTTGGCCGGTCCGGTCGCGGTGTGCGGTGGCGACCTTCCGGGCGTGCTCGACCAGGGCGGCGGGAACGGGTGCACTCACGGTCGCGGGGGCCGCTTCGAGCACGGGAGGTGTGGCTGTCTCCGGTGTGGTCGGCGGTGCGGCAACCTCGGGGTCGGGCGGCTGCGGTGCTTGGTCGGGGGCCGGTGTCTCGTCTGG
>NZ_WMLF01000887.1 GCF_014156695.1 Streptomyces durbertensis
CGCCGGAGCCGATCCGCGCCCCGGCCCTACGGAGCATCGGGGGATGCACACATGAACAGCGCTCCGCACCTGCGCCTGGAGGACCGACCGGAGTTCGAGAGGGTTCTCGACGAGGCGCTGCGCCACGCCGCCGCCCGCACGGCCCCCGGAGCCGGCCGACGACCGGAGGACGGCCGGCTGCGCGCCAGAGCCCTGGCGGACGCGGCCACCATCGCCGCGGCGGCGGCCCCCGAGTACGCGGAGTACGTACGCACGAGGGAACAACTGCGCCAGCCCGCCACGGCCGGCGGCGGTCACCAGGCGCCGGCCGGCGCCACCGACACGACCGGCGGCGCGCGTGTGAGGTCCGACGAGAAGACCGGCGCCGGTCTGTTCGCCGTCGCCTCGGTACTCGTTCCCGTGCTCGCCGGCGCCGCCGCGGTCATCTTCCTCACCGTCGGTCACACCCTGCGCCTGGCCTCCCCGGAACCCGAGATCGCCACCTCCATGCGGAACGTCGGCTGGGTGTTCGCCGCGATCGCCGTCGCCACCGCGCTCGTCGGCGCGGTCACCCTGCTCCTCACCGCCCTGCGCAACTCCTCCACCGCGATCCGCCCAGGGGCCGGATCCGGCCACGGCACGCCGGCCGGATCCAACCCCGCCTCCGACGAGGTGGCCGCCGCCAGAGCCGCCTGGCGCCACGCCCTCCTGCACCGCGGCATCCTCCCCTACCTCCAGAACCCCAACCCGGCGGACGACAGCGGCACCCACCCGGACG
>NZ_WMLF01000888.1 GCF_014156695.1 Streptomyces durbertensis
CTCCCTGGCCGTCCTCGCCGACCCCGGCGGCTGCGTCCGCACCTACGGCACCCGTGAGGACTTCCTCATCCCCTCCGCCTGCCTCAACTCCACCGTCTCCGGCCTGGTCTCCCGCACCGTGCTGCGCGCCGACCTCGTCGGCCCCGCCGACTTCCACGGCGCCAAGTTCTACCGCGAACTCACCGACGCCGACGTCTCCGCCCACTTCCTCGACACCGTCGCCGCCCACTTCGACGCCGTCGCCGAACAGGCGGCGGCCGACGCCCGCGCCCTCGCCGGCGCCGACCGCACCCCCACCTGGGAGGGCTGGCGGGCCGTTGAACGCATCAGCGAGCAGTACGGCATCCACGACGTCAACCTCGTCAAGCCCGGGGTCGGCGAGACCACCCGCGTCCTGCTGCGCCGCGTCCCGTGGCGGGTGCTCGCCGCCCGGGGCGCCGGCAGCGACCTCGACCACGTACGGCTGCTCGCCGAGCAGCGCGGCGTACCCGTCGAGGAGGTCGACGACCTGCCCTACAGCTGCGTCGGCCTCATCCACCCCCGCTACACACGCGGCGCCACCGGCGCCGACGGAAAGGCAGCCGGATGACCACCGCCGCCGCAGGGCCGGTCCTCTTCGCGAGCGACCTGGACCGCACCCTCATCTACTCGGCCGCCGCCCTCGGCCTCACCGGCCCCGACCACGCCGCGCCGCGCCTGCTCTGCGTCGAGGTCTACCAGGCCAAGCCGCTCTCCTACCTGACCG
>NZ_WMLF01000889.1 GCF_014156695.1 Streptomyces durbertensis
GGCCCAGCGGCGGCGGTGGGGGAGAGGGGAAAGGCGGCGTCGGTGAACTCCTTGGCGACCGCCTGGGTCAGCCGGGAGCGCGCCGTGAGCGTCGCGGTGAACTCCGCCACGCGCGCCGGCAGGGCCTCCGCCGGCAGCACCTCGTCGACCAGCCCGACGCGCAGCGCCCGCTCCGCGTTGATCAACTCGGCCGAGTAGAGCAGGTACTTGGCGGTCGACGCGCCGGCGAGACGGGCCAGCCGGGCGGTCGCCGCGGCCGGGTAGGGGATGCCGAGCCGCGCGGGGGTGACGCCGAACAGCGCGTCCTCGGCGGCGAACCGCAGGTCGCAGGCGGCCGCCAACTGGCAACCGCCGCCCACGCAGTGGCCGCGTACCACGGCGAGCGTCGGCCGGGGGAAGGCGGCCAGCGCCTCCTCGGCGGCGACGGCCAGCCGCTGCGGTGCCATGCTGTCGCGCAGGCTGGAGATGTCCGCGCCGGCGCAGAAGGTCTCGCCCCAGCCGGTGAGGACAAGCGCCCGCACGTCGCCGTCCGACGCGAGGCCGTCGAGCGTCTCCGGCAGCCGCCGCCACATCTCGGTGGTCATCGCGTTGCGCTTGGCGGGGTTCCGCAGGGTGAGGGTGGCGACGCCGTCCTCACACCGCAGATCAAGACCTGGCTCCATGCGCACGGATGCTATGCCGCGCCGCCCGGGGCCCGCGCCCCGACCCCCGTACGGCCTACGCAGACCCTCCGCC
>NZ_WMLF01000089.1 GCF_014156695.1 Streptomyces durbertensis
GGCTGTGGGCGATGAACGACGCCGGGTGGGAGCATCCGCTCGCGGCGCCGGGGGCGCCGCTGGTGGCGTGGTTCCAGGTGGAGGCGTCGGCGGTCGCGGCCGACCGGCCGCTGCCCGTGCAGCCGTTCCTGCGCTGCGCCGCCGACGTGCTGGATCGGGTCGGCACGTCGCGGCTGGCCGTCGTCCAGCTTCTGCTGCCGGTGGCGGGTATCGATCCGGCCGCCCGGCCGCCTCACTCGCCGGTGCCGGCGGCGCGCACGGTGCACTGGTTCCGGGAAGGTGATCCACAGGCCCGGGCCGGAGTGGAGGTCAACGTCAACGGCGGCCGGGACCCGCTGCTGCCCACGGTCGTGGAGCGGCTGGTCGAGCAGGTGGCGAGGATCGGCGAGGACGTGTTCGCGGGGGCGTCGTACGAGGTGGCGGGGCCGGAGCCGCAGCCCGCGCCGCCGTTCGACGACACGTTCTGGGACGGCCCGCCGCTGCACGGGGTCACGCTGCGCGGTGAGCTCGCCGAGTGGTCGCCGGATGCCGTGGGCTGGCTGGCCGAGGTGGTCGCGGACTGCACGGCCCGGCTCGGGCTGCGCGGTCCGCTGCTGCTGACCGTCGTCCGGACCGGTTGACCGCCGACGCGCACAAGAAGAAGCACGCGCGGAAGGGCCTGTACGACGTGAGACGTCGTACGGGCCCTTGCCGTTGAAGCGGTTCAGCCCTACGGGCCGGGGGTCACTCGGTGATCTTGGTGACCGGCCGGCGCCCACGGTCCGACCACCCTCACAGACGACCGCCCGTCGCGCTCATCGGTCGCGCGGCGACGGCGCCACCGCGGCCGGACGGCCGTGCACCCGCTGGTGGGCCAGCGCCCACCACACCTCCGCCAGGTCTGCCGGATCGCGCAGACTGGTCCCGGAGACTTCCTCGAACCGGCGCAGTCGGTTGCGCAGGGTGTTCGGGTGGACGAACAGAGTCCGCGCGGCAGCCTCCAGCCGCAGCCCGTGTTCCAGGTACGCCGCCACCGCCTCCTCCAACTGGACGCCGTCGTCGCCGCGTTCGTACAGGGGCGCGAGTCGCTGGCGCACCAGGCGCTCACCCAGCACGGGCGTCTGCGCGACCGCGGCGCGCAACCCCAGCTCATCGCGGGTGAACACCCCGGCCATGCCGAAAGCGACCGCCGTCTGCACGGCTCGGCTCGCCGCCGTGAACTCCTCGGCCAGGTCGGGTGCGGTCACCGCCGCGCCCAGACCCACCACCAGGTTCCGGCACAGCGCGGAAGGACGCCCCGTCAGCAACCCCGCCGCGTCGCCGTCGACGGCCGTCACCATGGGCTCACCTGCCGGATCCACGGCCAGCCACGGCCGCAGTGCGCGCACCACCTCGGTCGGCTCCGTCGCCCCGGACACGGCCCGGGCCCTGAACGGCATGCGGGGCACGCCCGGCTCCCCGGTGAAGACCCGTACCGCCGACGGATCCGCCGGGGTCGTCAGCAACAGGCGTACATAGGCTTCGAGCCGGCCCTCGGTCGATGCGGGGCGCGTGCCGTCCCGCACGTCCCGGAGCGCTCTGCGACGCACGATCCGTACCGTCATCGCCCCGGCCCACGACCACACCTGCTCACCGATCTCCAGCAGCTCCTCGGAGGTGGCCTGCCGCGCGGTCATCTCGGCGGCGAACCGCGACCACACCACGTCGACGCCGATCCGATGGGCGTGGAGGACGTCGCCGACCGGAACGGTGTCACCGATCGCCCCGGCGGTGGCCGGCACGGCCGGGTCGACGCCGGGGCCGTAGGCCGTCACCGGCAGGGCGTCCGCACCCCCGGCCCTGTACAACCGCGCCACGACGCCCATGCCTCGGTCCACCGCGCGCGTCACGCGCAGCGTCAGCAGATCCGGCGGCACCCGCGCGTACGACGGCAGCTCCGCCCTCAGCCGACCGGTCACCTCGGCAACGACGGCGCCCAGATCCTCGCGCACGGCGGCGACCGCCGCCGGCACCCTTGTGGAAACCTCCTCCGTGCCCCCCACTGGTCGCTGCCTTCCTCCATGGTGCATTGTTCGAACGCTCGCCATGCTAGGTCCAGCAGTCCCGGGTTCCGGAGCACCGACATACGCCATGTGCCCGGTAAACGGCGGGACTTGGAGGACCGCGATGCCGGTCCCACCCCCCTGACGCACACGAAGGACTCCCATGGCCTCTACCTGGAGGCGCGCGGCGCTGCCCGCCGCCGCCCTCGCCATACTCGTGCCCGCCGGTCTCGGCGTGGGGACGCTGCTCTCCTCGTCCGGCGAAGCGCCCACACACCGCGCCGCCGGGCCCGGGAGCACTGCCTCCGCACCCGCCTACGAGGAGGCGGAGAGCGACGGCGCCGGCGCCGTGGTCGCGCAGCCGACCGACCGGCCCGACCGGCGCGTGCACTCCGCGTCCGTCCGCGTGGCCGCCTACGACCCGGGACAGCGCCGGGCGGTGCTGAAGGCGACGGAACGCGGGGCCGTACGCGCCGGGGACGTCGTCGCTTCGGCGCCGACCCGGTCAGCGCCCGCCGGTGCGCTGTTCAAGGTGGCCAAGGTGACGGAAAGCCGCGGCGACGAGGTCACCGTGACGACGGCGCCCGCGACCCTTCCCGAACTCCTCGGTGAGCGCAGCGTGAAGCAGCGCGCGGCCATCCCCGCCCGCGAACTGAGCGTCAGACCCCTGTCGAAGGGCGTGACGGCGACCACGGACCGCCCGTCGGCCGCCGAGAGCGCCCCGGCGTCCCCCTCGCCCGCCGACTCCGCGCCCGCCGACCCCGCTCCGCCGACGGACTCCCCGTCCTCTTCCGTTCCGACGGACACGGACACGGACACGGACACGGACACCGGCACGGGCACGGACACCGGCACGGACAGCACGGGCACGGGCACGGACACCGGTACGGACACGGACACCGGTACGGCCTCACCCGCGCCGTCCGCGTCGTCGTCACCCACACTCGACACGCCCGCGAAGACCCCGTCCCCCTCCTCCGCACCGGCGCAGACCACCGCGCCCGGCCTGCCGCGTGAGGGCGCGACACCGCTCACCACGCTCCGCCTGGCCCTGGACGTGCCGCTGCCCGCGGGCATCGAGGCCACCGACCGCTCACCCGCGCGGCTGGCGGGCGAGGTGCGGTTCACCCCTGAGGTGTTCTTCCAGTACGAGAAGCGGGGCGGTCTGTCCGTCCTGCCCGAGCGGGCGGCCGTCGGTCTGGGCGGCTCGTACGGATACGACTGGCAGGTCCACGGCAAGGTGAGCCGCGCCGTGGACTCCGGAGAGATCACCCGGCCGCTGGCGGCGGTCACCGGCCGGCACACCTTCTGGGTGGGTCCGGTGCCCGTCGTCGTCAACACCGAGGTCGTCTTCGTCTACCGCTTCACGGCCGACGGGCGCATCGTCCTGGATGCCGACCAGCGCACGACGGGCTCGTTCGACATCGGCGCCCGCTACGACCGTGCCCAGGGCTGGCAGCCCGTCCGCCACGCCGAGCAGCGTACCGAGGGCGACCGGCCGCGCGTCGAAGGGGCGGCCACCGCCCAGGCCGTCATCGGCGCCAGGGCCAAGGTCTCCCTGTACGACGCGGCCGGAGTCGGCGGCGACCTTTCCGTGCAGTTGCGGGGTCGCGCGAGCGCGGCGTCGGACGGAAAGCCTGCCTGGGAGCTGACGGCCGGGTACGACCTGAAGACCGAACTGATGCTGCAGCTGCAGATCTTCGGCATCAGCGTCGTGGACCTGCGCACCACTCCCTTCACCCTGCGCGGAGAGCGACGCCTCTTTGGTCAGGGCACGCCGGAGGTGTGACACGGCCCTGACGGCGGGGCGCACGCGGAAGGGCCCGTACGACGCGAACGTCGTACGGGCCCTTGCCGTCACGCGGTACAGCCCTACGGGCCGAAGATCACTTGGTGATCTTGACGACCTGGCCGGCGCCCACGGTCCGACCACCCTCACGGATGGCGAACTTCAGGCCCTCCTCCATGGCGACCGGCTGGATCAGCTGGACGGACATGGTGGTGTTGTCGCCCGGCATGACCATCTCGGTGCCCTCGGGGAGGGTCACGACGCCGGTCACGTCCGTGGTACGGAAGTAGAACTGCGGGCGGTAGTTGTTGAAGAACGGGGTGTGGCGACCACCCTCGTCCTTCGACAGGATGTAGGCCTGGGCCTCGAACTCGGTGTGCGGGGTGACCGTGCCCGGCTTGATGATGACCTGGCCGCGCTCGACGTCCTCGCGCTTGATACCGCGGAGAAGCAGACCGACGTTCTCACCGGCCTGACCCTCGTCCAGCAGCTTCCGGAACATCTCGATGCCGGTAACCGTGGTCTTGGTCTTCTCTTCCTTGATGCCGATGATCTCGACTTCCTCGTTCACCTTGAGGATGCCGCGCTCGATACGGCCGGTGACGACGGTGCCGCGACCGGTGATCGTGAAGACGTCCTCGATCGGCATGAGGAACGGCTTGTCGACCTCGCGCTCCGGCTGCGGGATCGACTCGTCGACGGCCGCCATCAGGTCGAGGACCGTCTGGCCCCACTCCTTGTCGCCCTCCAGCGCCTTCAGCGCGGAGACCTTGACGACCGGAACGTCGTCGCCCGGGAACTCGTACTCGGTGAGCAGCTCACGGACCTCGAGCTCGACGAGCTCCATGATCTCCTCGTCGTCCACCATGTCGGCCTTGTTCAGGGCGACGACGATGTACGGAACGCCGACCTGGCGGGCCAGGAGCACGTGCTCCTTGGTCTGCGGCATCGGGCCGTCGGTGGCGGCGACCACGAGGATGGCGCCGTCCATCTGGGCGGCACCGGTGATCATGTTCTTGATGTAGTCCGCGTGACCCGGGCAGTCGACGTGGGCGTAGTGCCGGGACTCCGTCTGGTACTCGACGTGCGCGATGGAGATGGTGATACCGCGCTGGCGCTCCTCGGGAGCCTTGTCGATCTGGTCGAAGGCCGAGGCCTCGTTCAGGTCGGGGTAGGCGTCGTGCAGCACCTTGGTAATGGCCGCCGTAAGGGTGGTCTTACCGTGGTCGATGTGACCGATGGTGCCGATGTTGACGTGCGGCTTAGTCCGCTCGAACTTCGCCTTCGCCACTGGGGTCCTCCTGTGGACTGGTGCTGTACGCCCTCCGCGATTTGCGGAAGGGTTCAGGTGGTCTTACCGAACCGGCCAGGACCCCGAGGGGGATGCCCTTGACCCGTTCGCTCTGAAAGGGCTGGCGGCCGGGGTTCCCGGGCGGGACGCGGATGGCGTCCCGCCCGGTTGCCCCGATTGCCTTTGCTACAGCCTAAAGGCTGTGACGACGGCTGCTAGCCGAGGTCACTCACCCTTGGCCTTCGCCACGATCTCCTCGCTGACGTTCTTGGGAACCTCGGCGTAGGAGTCGAACTGCATCGAGTAGCTTGCGCGACCGGAGGTCTTGGAGCGCAGGTCACCCACGTAGCCGAACATCTCGGAGAGCGGGACCAGGCCCGTGACGAGCTTGGCACCTCCCCGGTCCTCCATGGACTGAACCTGTCCACGGCGGGAGTTGATGTCGCCGATCACGTCGCCCATGTAGTCCTCGGGCGTGGTGACCTCGACCTTCATCATCGGCTCCAGCAGGGCCGGGCTGGCCTTGCGGGCGGCCTCCTTGAAGGCGATCGATCCAGCGATCTTGAACGCCATCTCGGAGGAGTCGACCTCGTGGTAGGCGCCGTCCAGCAGCGTCACGCGGACGCCGGTGAGCGGGTAGCCGGCGAGGACGCCGAACTCCATGGCCTCCTGGCAGCCGGCGTCCACCGAGGGGATGTACTCCCGGGGGATGCGGCCACCGGTGACCTTGTTGACGAACTCGTAGCCGTCGCCTTCCAGCGGCTCGATCGCGATCTGCACCTTCGCGAACTGACCGGAACCACCGGTCTGCTTCTTGTGGGTGTAGTCGAGTCGCTCGACCGGCTTGCGGAGGGTCTCGCGGTAGGCCACCTGCGGCTTACCGACGTTGGCCTCGACCTTGAACTCGCGCTTCATACGGTCGACCAGCACGTCGAGGTGCAGCTCGCCCATACCGGCGATGATGGTCTGGCCGGTCTCCTCGTCGGTCTTGACCTGGAAGGACGGGTCCTCCTCGGCCAGCCGCTGGATCGCGACGCCCAGCTTCTCCTGGTCGCCCTTGGTCTTCGGCTCGATGGCGACCTCGATCACCGGAGCCGGGAACTCCATGGACTCCAGGATGACCGGCTTCGCCGGGTCGCAGAGCGTCTCACCGGTGGTGGTCTGCTTGAGACCCATCACGGCGATGATGTCGCCGGCGCCCACCGACTCGATCTCCTCACGCTTGTTCGCGTGCATGCGGTAGATCTTGCCGATGCGCTCCTTGCGGCCCTTGACCGAGTTGAGCACCTGGGTGCCCGACTCGAGGCGGCCGGAGTACACCCGGACGAAGGTGAGCTTGCCCAGGTGGGGGTCGCTCATGATCTTGAAGGCGAGCGCGGACAGCGGCTCTTCGTCCGCCGGCTTGCGCGTGATGACCTCTTCGGAGTTGTTGACGGCGTGGCCCTCAACAGCCTCGATGTCCAGCGGCGACGGCAGGTAGCGCACGACCGCGTCGAGCAGGGGCTGCACGCCCTTGTTCTTGAACGCGGTACCGCAGAACACCGGGGTGACCGTGGTCGCGCCCTCCGCGCCGGTGGAGGCGAGGGTGACGCGGCGGATGGCCGCCATCAGCTGCTCCTGGGTGGGCTCCTGGCCCTCCAGGTACAGCTCCATCATCTCGTCGTCGTTCTCCGCGACGGCCTCGAGGAGCTTGCCGCGCCACTCGGCGGCAGCCTCCGTGTGGGTGTCGGGGATGTCGACGACGTCGTAGGCCTCACCGAGCTTGGTGTCGGCGGACCAGACGAGCGCCTTCATCTGCACCAGGTCGACGACGCCCTGGAAGTCCGCCTCGGCGCCGATCGGCAGCTGCATGACCAGCGGCTGGGCGTTGAGGCGGTTGACGATCATGTCGACGCAGCGGTGGAACTCGGCGCCGGTGCGGTCGAGCTTGTTGACGAAGCAGATACGCGGGACGCCGTAGCGGTCCGCCTGACGCCACACCGTCTCGGACTGCGGCTCCACACCGGCGACACCGTCGAACACCGTCACGGCACCGTCGAGCACGCGCAGGGAGCGCTCCACCTCGACGGTGAAGTCGACGTGACCCGGGGTGTCGATGATGTTGATGGTGTGGTCGACGTTGTCCAGCGGCCAGTGACACGTGGTCGCGGCCGAGGTGATGGTGATGCCGCGTTCCTGCTCCTGCGCCATCCAGTCCATCGTGGCGGCGCCGTCGTGGACCTCACCGATCTTGTAGCTGACGCCGGTGTAGTACAGGATCCGCTCGGTGGTGGTCGTCTTGCCCGCGTCGATGTGGGCCATGATCCCGATGTTGCGGACCCTGGCCAGGTCAAGTGAAGTGGTAGCCATAAGGCTTCAGTCTTCTCTCGGTCTCGATGTGGGTAGCGACTACCAGCGGTAGTGCGCGAAGGCCTTGTTGGACTCGGCCATCTTGTGGGTGTCCTCGCGCTTCTTCACGGCAGCGCCGAGGCCGTTGGAGGCGTCGAGCAGCTCGTTCATCAGACGCTCGGTCATCGTCTTCTCACGGCGGGCGCGGGAGTAGCCCACGATCCAGCGCAGCGCGAGAGTGGAGGAGCGGCCGGGGCGGACCTCGACCGGCACCTGGTAGGTGGCGCCACCGACACGCCGCGAGCGGACCTCGAGGGTCGGCTTCACGTTCTCGAGCGCGCGCTTCAGGGTGATGACCGGGTCGTTGCCGGTCTTCTCCCGCAGACCCTCCATGGCGCCGTACACGATGCGCTCGGCGGTGGAGCGCTTGCCGTGCAGGAGCACCTTGTTGATGAGGGACGTCACCAGAGGAGAGCCGTAGACCGGGTCGATGATGACCGGGCGCTTCGGGGCAGGGCCCTTACGAGGCATTCTTACTTCTCCTTCTTGGCGCCGTAGCGGCTGCGAGCCTGCTTGCGGTTCTTGACGCCCTGGGTGTCGAGGGAACCACGGATGATCTTGTAGCGAACACCCGGCAGGTCCTTCACACGGCCACCGCGGACGAGCACGATGGAGTGCTCCTGCAGGTTGTGGCCCTCACCCGGAATGTACGCGGTGACCTCGATGCCACTGCTGAGCTTCACACGGGCGACCTTGCGGAGCGCCGAGTTCGGCTTCTTCGGGGTGGTGGTGAAGACACGCGTGCAGACACCACGGCGCTGCGGGGAACCGTCAAGCGCGGGTGTCTTGTTCTTCTCGACCTTGTCCTGCCGGCCCTTACGGACCAGCTGCTGGATCGTAGGCACAGTCTCTCCGGTTTCTGTGTGCCAGTCTCGGTAAAACTAACCTGAGTCACCTCCGACCCACGCGGTCGGGTGTGTCGTAGACCGCACAACCCGCCGGGGCGGGGCTCCACCGTGGGGGAGAGCGTGCAGATCCGGTGTCTCCCGTCCGCTCTCCGGCGCTGAGCGCGGGAAGAGCGCAGGGGACACCCCAGGCACAAGGTCAGAGCGTACCTACCGCACACGCCGGGGTCAAAAGAGAACGGGCGCGACGAGGCACGCCGAAGCGGTCCGGCGGCACCGGCGCCCCCGCCCGCTCACCCGGACCACCCGCAACCTGCCCGTACGAGACGCCGCGCAAACCCGCCCGATCGGGGGCTGAGCGCCCGCCGCGGGCGGCGGCCACCTGCGCGGGCGGCCGGCTACGCGACGGCCAGGCCGAGGCCGAAGACGATGAGCAGACCCCAGAAGGCGATCGAGAGGTAGCCGACGACCAGGCCCGCCGTGGCGTACCCGTCACCGCGCTCCCCGGTCCGCTTGATCTCGGCCTTCGCCTTGTGGCCGAGGATGACCGCCGGCACGGCCGTGACGCCCCACGTCATCGGCGCCAGCACACCGCAGATCAGCGCGCCCACCGCGCTGCCGTTGTTCGAGACCGGCGGCGGCGCGGCCCAGTACGGCGTCACCGGCGCGACCGGCCGCGGCTGCCCCTGGAACGTCACCGGCAGCACCGGCGCCGGCTGCGGACCGGACATCGGCACCGGCCCCTGCGGCAGGTCGACGATGAGCGGCTGGATCTCCGCGTACGTGGCGGCGCTGTGCACCCGCTGGAGCCGCTGGTCGTACTCGTCCTTGCTGAGCCTGCCCTCGGCGTAACCGGCCTTGAGCACGTCCGCGGCGCGCTCCCGGTCGGCGTCCGAAGCACGCATCATCGGATTGTGTCCGGGCTGGCCCTGGCCGCCTTGCCAGTTGAGCGACATCCCCAGCACCTCCCCGCCCTCGGCCGATTGTTCCCCCATCATCCCCGACGCTTGGGGCGAGCGGTGAGTTCCCCTGCACAGGGGGACAGAATCGCAACACACGAGGGTGAGAGGCGGCGCGGGACGCCCCTCGCGCGCCCCTCGGAGCCTCCAGAAACGGTCCGTCACGCTCTCCGCATGTCCAACGGGTGTTCGCTCCACTACATTGTGCGCACGAAGATCGAGCGCACGGCAGCAGCTCGGCGTCCCAGGACACCCCGCGGCCGCTTCCGGGAACTCGGGGGAAGTCAGCATGTCCGGAGTGTCAAGCGCCGAGGAGACCGGTCTGGACGACCAGGTCCCCTTCCTGGCGCGCCTCGAACGCGAGGACCGCATAGCCCTGCTGGGCCTCGGCAGGGAACTGCGCTACCAGGCCAGGGACCACCTCATCCACCAGGCCGAGCCGTCCGCGCACATCCTGCTGCTGCTCGGCGGCTGGACGAAGGTGACGGCCCGCGCGGCCAGCGGCTACGTCGCCCTGCTCGCCTTACGCGGCCCCGGTGACGTCATCGGCGAGTCCGCCGCCCTGACCGGCCGCCCCCGCTCGGCGAGCGTCGTGGCCCTGGAGCCGGTCCACGCCGTGGCCGTCGACCACGGCCGCTTCCGCGACTACCTCACCGCGCGCCCGCAGGCCGCCCTGCGCCTGCTGTCGCTGGTCAGCGACCGCACCCGGGCCGCCGACCGGCGCCGCCTCGAATACGCCTCGCTCGACGTCAAGGAGCGACTGGCCGCCCTGCTGCTGGAACTCGCCCGTTCCCACGGCAACCGCACCGAACGCGGCATCGAACTGACCGTGCCGCTCAGCCAGGAGGAACTGGCCGGCTCGGTGGGCGCCTCCAGCGAGTCCGTGAAGAAGTTCCTCACCGAACTGCGCCGGGAGGGCGTGGTCGCCACCGGCCGGCGCTCCACCGTCCTGCTCCGCCCCGACGTGCTGCGCAAGATCTGCGCCGCCAACCGGACCTGACGCCCTTCCCCGTCAACGGTCCGGGTATTCCTACCCGTTCGGTGGGGGCGGTTTCCCCTCACACGACGGGCGGCACCGGCGGCACGCTCGACACACCAGCCGCGCCCGCGCCACTCATCCGAAAGGCGATCGACCATGAGCGATCCCGTCAGCCGCGTCATGCTGCTCTTCGACATCGAGCGCTACAGCGACCGCGACGACGTCGAGCAGGCCTATCTGCGGCGCATGCTCTACGACGTCGCCGACCGCACACTCGCCGCCGCCGGCGTCGAGGAGACCGCGCACCGCCGCGCCGACCGGGGCGACGGGCTCATCGAACTGCTCGACGCCGACACCTCCCTGCCCGCGCTGCTCCGGGCGCTGCTCACCGAGACGCCGGTGCTGCTTCGCGCGGTCAACCGGATGGCCTCCAGCAGCGCCCAGATCCGGCTGCGCGCCGTGCTGGCGACCGGCTACGTCGCGGTCGACGGACTCGACGGCTGGGTCGGCTCCGACCTCAACCACGCCGCCCGGCTGCTCGACAGCGCCGAACTGCGGGCCGCCCTGCGGGAGCGGGCCGACGACTTCGCGCTGTGCGTGTCGACCGGCGTGTACGAGGGCATCGTCCGGCACGGCTACCCCGGCGTCCCGCCGGAGGACTTCACCGCCGTCACACCGGACAGCAAGAACGGCCGGCTGCGTGCCTGGCTGCACGGCCCCGGGCCGCGCGCGTCGCGGGGGAACGCGCGCGGCCCGGCCACCGACACGGCGACGGGCGGCACGCCGGACGGCGGCGACCCCGCGGGAGGCGGCACGACGGGCGGCGGGACGGCGGCGGGCGCTCGGACCGCCCACGCCCAGACGGCCCCCGCCCCGGCGGGCGGTTCGCAGCCGGGCGGCGTCCCGGCGGCGGGGCGCGGCGGGGCGTCGTTCACGTTCCACGGCAACCCCAGCTTCGGCGGCGACCTCGTCGGCGGCGACAAGCGGACGTTCGAGGGCGCGGTCGTCGAAGGCGACGTGCACCTCGGCGCCGGCCGCCGCGCGCAGAGCCGCCGCCCGCGTCGCGAGACCCCGCGGCGTTCCGAGACCCACGACACCCACGACACCCCGCGCACCAACCAGGAAGAGGCATGAGCACAAGCGAACCAGAGGAAGCGGCCGGCCGGGCCGCCCCGCAGGCGCCCGCGCCCGGCGGGGACGGCGAGCCCGAGCAGCGACCGGACGCCAACGCCCCGGACGACGGCGGCGACGAGCGGGCCGCCGGTGAGGAGCAGGAGCAGGCGCAGAGCGCCTGGAAGGCCCGCCAGGACCTGTTACGCCACCGGCCGTCCTTCACCATCGGCGACTCGGCCCGCTTCGGCGGCGACCTCATCGGCGGGGACAGCCACACGCTGGCCGGCGGACGGGTCGAGGGCGACGTCGTCCTCGGCCAGACCGTCTACCAGCTCGCCGCCGACCGGTCCGGCGCGGCCTCCGGCGAGATACCCGCCGAAACGCTCGACTCCCTCGCGACACGCTTCACCGACGCGCAGCCCGGCGCCCCCGACAACACCACCGAAGGCGGCGGCCTGCTGGACCGGCTCGTCGAACGGCTGCGCGCCGAGCGGCTGCTCGTCCTCGCCGGGCCGCGGCACTCCGGGCGCCGCACCGCCGGGCTGGTCCTGCTCCACCGCCTCGGTGTCGAGACCGTCCGCGCTCTCGACCGCGACACCCCGCCGGGCGAGCTGGCCTCCCGGCTCGACGCCCCCTGCGGCTACCTGCTCGGCGAACTCGACGACCAGCGGACCGGCGAGCTGCGCGAAGCGCAGCTGATGGCGGCCAGGGAGGCGCTGGTCGAACACGACGGCCACCTCGTGGTGATCACCGGCCCGGAGCCGCGGCTGGAACACGTCGCCATCGCCCGCTGGCGGCCGCCGCCCGCCCACCACGTGCTCGACGCGCACCTGCGCCGTCTCACCGACGCCGCGACCGCCGGCCGGCTGGCCCGGCACCCGGCCGTGGAGGCGTTCCTCCACCACGCCCCGCAGCCCCGGGAGGTCGCCGCCTTCGCCGAACTGGCCGCCCGGCACGTGCGCGGCGAGGAGGGCGAGGAGGCGCTGGCCGACTTCTCCCGGTCCACCGTCGAACGCCAGGTGCAGGAGTGGTTCGACGACCCCGAACTGCACCTGCGGGACAAGGCGTTCCTGGTCGCCCTCGCGGTCTTCGACGAGGCCCCCTACGCGCTCACCGCCGAGCTCGGCGACCTGCTGTACGCGCTGCTGCAACGCACCGAGGACCCGCTGGAGCCGCCCCGCGTGCCGGTCTTCGGCACGTCCGTCGGCAGCCGCGTCAAGCTCGCCCGCGCCCGCACCTACACCGCCGAGGAGCCCACCGAGTGGGGCCCGGTGCCGCAGCTCAACGCGGCCTTCGAGGACCGCCGGGCGGCGCTGGTCCTGCTCCGCGAGGTGTGGACGGGCCACCCCTCCGCCCGCCCCGGACTCATCGGCTGGCTGCGCGAACTCGCCGACGACGGACGCCCCCTGGTCCGCACCCGGGCCGCCGCCGCGGCGGCCGTGCTCACCGCCAGGGACCTGCCGTCGGCGATGGCGCTGCTCGTCCAGGACTGGGCGATCTCGCCGCGCCCGCACCGCCGCATCGTCGCCGTGAACACGCTCGCCCTCGCGCACGCGATGGGCGCGCCCGGCGTACCGCGCATCGTGCGATCGTGGTGCGGCGCCGACGAGCCGTACCCGCTGCGCTGGACCGCCGTCCGCGCCTACGCGCTGCTCGGCGAGGAGCGCCCCACCGAGGCGCTGCGGGCGCTGCGCGACGCGGCGGACGGCGAGGACAGCCACGACCAGCGGGAACTCCTCGCCGAAGCCGCCGAATCCGCCGCGCTGCTGCTGCTCTCCGACGCCCGCGCCCCCGTCCTCGCCCAGCTGCTCGACGCGGTCACCGGCGAGCGCCCCGCACGGGACTTCGCGCTCCGCGCCTTCCTCGCCGCCGCCGGCTGGAGCGACGGCGAACCCGGCGACACCGGCTCCCCGCACGGCCGCCCGGAACTCCTCGACCGCTACGGCCAGGCCGCCGCCCGGGACAGCGCCGCCGACGCCGAGGAGCGCCACGGCATCGCCGTCATGTGGCGCGCCGCGCTCCGCGACCACCGCCACACCCGCGCCGCGCTCGCCATCCTCGCCGGCTGGCTGCGCGTCGCCGAGGACGACCCCACGGCCGAGTGGGCGCTGGCCGCCCTGCTGCCCGCGCTCGTCGAGGACGGGACGGACCACGCCCGGCTCGCCCACCTCCTGCGGACCGTGCCGCCCGACGAGGACGGCAGGCCCCGGCAGGCCGCCGCGCGCCTGCTGGCGCACCTCTCCTTCGTCCCCGCCCCCTGACAGCACCGCCGGAAGAACCGGCACCGCCCACGCACCAGCACCGCCGACGAAGAACCAGCACCGCCGTACCTCCGCTGACGCATCACCGGGCCGCGCCGTCGGCCCGCACACAGAAAGACGCCAGAGCGCATGGCCAACTTCCGCTACTCCCCCGAGTGGCAGCAGGCCGCCGACCGGCACTCCCAGCTGGTCGACCCGGTCCTCACCGTACGCAAGCTGACCCGCTTCGACACCTTCACCAACCGGCACCCAGCCCGGTTCGACAACGCGCACGTCTACGCCACGTCCAGCGGCGCCTACGAGACGTACATGCCGCCGCAGCGGCCGCAGCTCGCCGGCCGGGGCTACACCGCCGTCTACGAGGTCGACATAGGCGTCCACCGCGTCCGCGCCGAACTCGACCTGCCCAGCGACAACGACGCCTTCGAGTTCGGCGCCGACGTCGACCTGACGTGGCAGGTCGTGGCCCCCGACGCCTTCGTCGCCAGCGGGCACCGCAACGTGCCGGGCCTGCTCTTCGACGAGATCCAGCGCCGCGCCCGGCCCGTCACCCGCGGCTTCGACATCAACAACAGCGCCGAGGCCGAACGCGCCCTCGTCGACGCGCTCACCGCCTCCGGGCCGCTCGGCGAGACGGCCGGCCTGCGCGTCGACCACACCGTCCGGCTGCGCCGCGACCGCGCCAGCATCGACCACCAGAAGAACCTCCAGGCCATCGGGCACGTCGCCGCCGAGGCCATCCACTCCACGCAGGAGGGCATCCGGTACGACGCCGTCGTCGACGAACGCGTCCAGCAGCAGCTCCGGCAGCAGCACGCCCAGGCCATGCTCAGCGGGCAGCACCAGCTGGAGCAGCAGGCGGTGGAAGCGGAGAAGATCCGGTTCTACCAGTACCACCTCGCGCAGGGCGGCGTGGCCGCCTGGGCGATGCACCTGGCGCAGCACCCGGAGGACTCCCGGCTGGTCATGCAGAGCCTGCGTGAGGACCAGCTGCGGCTCGTCCAGTCCCAGCTCGGCGTCGTCACCCAGGTGCTCACCAGCGAGCACACCGAGATGCACCACCTCGCGGGCGTCCACGAGACGGCCATCGAGGTCGTCCGCGGCTTCCTCGCCCAGCAACTCCCCGGCGCGCAGGGCGCGCACGGCGCGCCGGCGCAGATCCCGGGGGCCGCGCCGCCGCAGCCGTACCCGTACCCCCCTGGCGCGCCGGGGGCGCCACCGCCGCAGTCCCCCGGCGGTCCGCCCGTCGCGCCGTACGCCGCCCCCACGCCCGCGCCGGGCCCCGGCGGGCCCTACCCGCCGCAGTACCAGGGGGCGCCCACGGGGCCTTACGCGCCCCCGCACGCGCCCATGCCCCACCCGGGCACACCGCCAGGCCCGGGCGCGCCTCAGGCTCCCCACCCGCCAGGCGCCCAGCAACCACACCCGCCTGCCCAACCAGGTGCCCCGGGCGGCCACCCGACGGGCGGCCCGGGGCCGTACCCGGTCGCGCACGCGCCCGGCCACCCGGCCGCCCCACCGGGCGGCCACCAGCACGGCGGCCAACCGACCGCCCCCCAGGGCGGATTCCCCGCCGGGCAGCAGGACGGCACCCCGCCGCACCCACCGGCCGAACCCGGCAACCCCGCGGACCCCGGGGC
>NZ_WMLF01000890.1 GCF_014156695.1 Streptomyces durbertensis
GTACGGGCCCTGGACGCCGCCGCGGCCGAGAGCGAACGCGCCGCCACCGAGGGCGAGGAACGCTCCACCGCCCTCCAGGACGTCGCCGAGACCGCGCACCGCGACGCCACCGCCGCCGCGACCGCCGCCCAACGCGCCCGCAGCGAGAGCGAGCACCTGCGGCAGCGCCTCACCGAGCTGGCCCAGGAAACCGAGCAGGCCGTCCTCGCCGGCTGGCTGCCCCCCGACGCGGAAGGCGACCCGGCGCGCGCCGCCCTGGCCGCCGGCGACGCCGCCGCGAGCGCGGCCGCCGCCTGCGAGCAGGCCCGCCAGGCCGCCACCGCCACCGCCGAACGCGACCGGGAGACCGCCGCGGAACTCGGTCGCCGGGAACTGGCCGCCGCCCGCGCCGCCGACGCCGCACGCGCCGCGCAGGCCGCGCACACCGCCGAAGCCGAAGCCGCCGCCGCACTCGGCGCCGAGCCCCGCCTCGTCGAACTCCTCGGAGCGGACGGCCCGCTGACGGCCCAGGAGGTCGACGCGGCGGCCGGGGAACTGATCGCGCTCTTGGAGGAGCGGGTCGGCGGCGCCGAACGCCAGATGTTCGACCTGCGAACCGAGGCCGCCGACGACAACCGCATCCTCGGCGCACTCGGCGACGGCGGACTGCTGCCGCCCAGCCGCGACGTGCTCGACACCGTCGAGTACCTCGGCGAGCACGGCATCCCCGCCCTGCCCGGCTGGCGCTACCTCGCA
>NZ_WMLF01000891.1 GCF_014156695.1 Streptomyces durbertensis
GGGTCAGGGCGCGGCTGCGGGCCTGGTCGTAGCGGTGGAGGACAAGGCGGGCGAGCGCCGGGTGGTCGCCGAGCGGCGCCGAGACCGGGTGCGGGGCGGCGGCCCGGGCACAGCGGGTCGCGAAGTGGCCGGGGGCCGTGAAGTAGGAGGCCACCGCGGGGCGGCGGCAGCCGAGTGCGGCCAGGCGGTCGAGCGCGCCGGGGATGTCGGGGTCGGCGGCGGAGGCGTAGCCGGGCAGCACCGGGACACCGCCCAGTCGGGTGGAGAGCAGTCGGGTGGTGGCTTCGGCGTCGGCGGCGGACCGGGGGTCGCGGGACCCGGCGGCGGCCAGCACGACGCCGTCGGCGTCCGCGGCGCCGGCGGTGGCGAGCCGGTCGGCGAGGGCTTCGGCGAGCAGCGGGTCGGGGCCGAGCGGGGCGGCCAGGTGGCAGTGGTGCCCGCGGGCGGCCCGGGCGACGGACGGGATGTCGTGGCGGGTGTGGTAGCCGCGGCCGAAGAGCAGCGGCACGAGCACGACCTCGCCGGCCGGCAGCGCGGCGAGGGTGTCGCCGAGCAGGGGCTCGTCGATTTCCAGATGGCCGAGGCGTACGCGCAGCCCGGGCCGCTGGGCACGGACGACATCGAGCAGGGCGGTCACCGTCCGGCGGGCGGCGGGGTCGCGTGAGCCGTGGGCGACGGCGACGAGGGTGGGGGCCGGTGCCCGGTGGTGCGGCTCGGACGGTCGATGGGCGGG
>NZ_WMLF01000892.1 GCF_014156695.1 Streptomyces durbertensis
GGAGTGGTCAGCAGTGCCCCCCGTCGCGTACCGGATCGAGGACCTCGCCCACCGCAGCGGCACGTCCGTGCGGACGATCCGGGCCTACCAGGACCGCGGGCTGCTGCCCAAGCCGCGCCGGAAGGGCCGGGTGAACGTCTACGACAACAACCACCTGGCCCGGCTGGACCAGATATCCGGCCTGCTGGAACGCGGATACACCCTGGCCAGCATCAAGGAGCTGCTGACCGCCTGGGACTCCGGGCTCGGCCTCGCGGGCGTGCTCGGCCTGGTCGCGGAGGTCGACGGCCCCTGGTCCGACGAGTCCCCCACCACGACCACCCGCGCCGAACTCGCCACCCGCTTCCCGACGGACGGCACCGGCGGCGGACTCGACGAGGCCGCCCTCGCCGACGCCGTCGACCTGGGCGTGCTCGTGCCCGTCCGGGGTCGCCCCGACGAGTTCCACGTCCCCAGCCCCCAGGAGCTGGCCGTCGCCGCCGAACTGCACGCGGCAGGCGTACCGCTGCTCGCCGTGACGGCACACCTGCGGGAGCTGCGCGCCCAGATCGAGCACATAGCCGACCGCTTCCTCGACTTCACCACCGAGCACGTCTTCGCGCGCTTCCTGGACCACACCCCCACCGACGCGGAGGCGGCCGAAGCCGCCGAGCTGGTGCGACGCCTGCGACCACTCGCGCGACAGACAGTCGACGCCGAACTGGCCCGCGCGATGAGCGCCCAGGCCGCCCG
>NZ_WMLF01000893.1 GCF_014156695.1 Streptomyces durbertensis
CCTCACCACCGGTCCCCCTCACGAACGTCAGCGAAGGAGCTGCCGCATGGCCACGTCGGTCGGATTCCTCTACCCCGGGCACTCGGCGGAGGACGACTACCCGAGGCTGGAGAGCATGCTGCGGGAGGTGGGCGCCGACGTGCGGCTGCCGCTGGTCCACACGGACATCGGCGAGGACGCCCACCGTGTCGACGCCTTGTTGGAGATGGGCTCGGCGGCCCGGCTGGCCGCCAGCGTGGGCGAGTTGGCGGAGCACGACGTCCAGGCCGTGGTGTGGGCCTGCACCAGCGCCAGCTTCGTCTTCGGCTGGGAGGGCGCCCGCGAGCAGGTCCGTGAACTCTCCGCCACCGCCGGCCTGCCCGCCTCCAGCACGTCCTTCGCCTTCGCCCACGCGGCGCAGGCGATCGGCGCCGGCCGCGTCGCCGTGGCCGCGACCTATCCCGAGGACGTCGCCGAGCGCTTCGCCGCCTTCCTCAAGGCCGCCGACATCGAGGTCGTCGCCGGCAGGGCCGCCGGTATCGTCACCGCCGCCGAGGTCGGCACCTGGCGCCGCGAGGAGGTGCTGGCGCTCGCCCGCGCCGGCGACCACCCCCGGGCCGACGCCGTCCTGCTCCCCGACACCGCCCTGCACACCGCCGCCCACGTCACGGAGCTGGAGGCGGCGCTCGGCAAGCCGGTGCTCACGGCCAACCAGGTGACCGTCTGGGAGGCCCTCACCCTGGTCG
>NZ_WMLF01000894.1 GCF_014156695.1 Streptomyces durbertensis
GGGGGCGGGGGGTTACGTTGCCTATGAGGTCGGATTCTGAGGGGTCGCCGGAGAGGACGATGCCCTGGGCGCCGAGTTCCTTCATACGGGTGAGGAAGGGTTCGTACATCGCGCGGGAGGCGCCGGCGGTGTTGCGGGCGATGATGAAGCGGATGCCGATGTCGCGGGCGTAGGGGAGATGCTCGACGAGTTGGTCGAGCGGGTTTCCGGTGGAGGTGGCGACGAGGTCGAAGTCGTCGACGACCACAAAGAGGCGGGGGCCGGACCACCAGCTGCGGTCGCGGAGCTGCTGGGGCGTGATGTCGGCCTGCGGGGCGCGCTTCTCCATGAGTTGGCGGATGCCGTCGGCCTGGGCTTCGAGGGCGGCGGCGAGGGGCGCGTACTCGACGAGGTAGTCGTCGGGGACTGTCTCCAGCAGGGTGCGGCGGAAGTCGCAGACGGCGAACTTGGCCTCGTCGGGTTGGTAGTACTCGGTGAGCTGCTTGACCAGGAGCCGGATCGTGGCGGTCTTGCCGGACTCGGTGTCGCCGAGGACGAGGAGGAAGGGGTCGGTTTCGAAGTTGAGGAAGACGGGGGCGAGGGCGGCCTCGTCAAGGCCGATGGCGATGCCCTGGTCCGGGTGCTCGAAGCCCTTGGGGATCTCGTCGGAAGGGACGCGGCGGGGGAGGAGGCGGACGCGGGGCGCGGGGCTGCCGGGCCATGCGGAGCGGACGGCGTTGACG
>NZ_WMLF01000895.1 GCF_014156695.1 Streptomyces durbertensis
GCCGGCAGCGGGGGCGGCGACGTCCGGGTGGTGCTCGCGGACGACCAGGCCATGGTCCGGGAGGGCATCTCCGTCCTGCTGAACGCGCAGCCCGGCATCACGGTCGTCGGGGAGGCGGCGAACGGCCGCGAGGCGGTCCGCGCGGTGGCCGAACTCGCACCCGACGTGGTGCTGATGGACGTGCGGATGCCCGAGATGAACGGGCTGGAGGCGACACGGGAGATCGCCGCCGTGTCCGCCGCCCGGGTGCTGATCCTCACCACGTACGACCTCGACGAGTACGTGTACCAGGCGCTGCGGTCGGGGGCGTCCGGCTTCCTGCTGAAGGACTCGTCGGCCCGGCAGCTGGCGGAGGGGGTGCGGGTGGTGGCCGGCGGGGAGGCGCTGCTGGCGCCCCGCGTGACGCGGCGGCTGATCACCGAGTTCGCCCGGCTGCAGGCGTCGCCCGGGCCGTCGGGCGCCGCCGGAGGGCTGGGCGCGGGGCCGTCGCCGGGCGACCGCGCGGCGGCCGTCGGGCGGCACGAGGCGCTGACCGAGCGGGAGACGGAGGTCCTGGTGCTGATCGCGCAGGGCCTGTCGAACGTGGAGATCGCCGCCGCGCTGGTGGTCGCGGAGTCGACGGTGAAGACGCACGTCAGCCGCGTCCTGGTGAAGCTCGGCCTCCGCGACCGCACCCAGGCCGTCGTC
>NZ_WMLF01000896.1 GCF_014156695.1 Streptomyces durbertensis
GACGAGGGGCGCGAGCAGGGCGACGCGCATCAGTTTGACGACAACCGCTTCGCCGAGTGCGGCGTCGCCGGCGGTCTGGGCGGCGGCGACGACCTGGCCGACGTCGTGCACGCTCGCGCCGACCCAGCGGCCGAAGGCCTCGTCGGCGAGACCGAGGGGGTGTTGCAGGAGGGGGAGGGCGACGATGGCCAGGGTGCCGCAGAGGGTGACGAGGGTGACGGCGGTGGCGGAGTCGCGTTCGTCGCTGCCCCGGGCCTGGCCGACGGCGCCGACGGCGGACGCGCCGCAGATGGAGTAGCCGGCGGCGATGAGGAGGGGCTGGTCGCCGGGCAGGCCGATGCGGCGGCCGAGCCACCAGGTGCCGAGGAAGGTCGCCGCGACGGTGGTCAGGACGACGGCGAGGGCCGCCCAGCCGACGCCCAGTACGTCGCCGAGGCTGAGCTTCAGCCCGAGCAGGACGATGCCCAGGCGCATCAGGCGCCGGCCGGCCAGGGACAGGCCGGGCCGCGCGGCGCCGTGCACCAGGTCGCGCACCCGGGGGAGGTGGGCGGCGAGGAGGCCGAGGGCCACGGCGGCCGTCAGCATCGGCACGGCGGGGAGGAGCCGGTGCACGAGGTGGGCGGCGGCGACGGCGAGGGTGGCGAGCCAGAGGCCGGGAAGGGGGCCCGAGGCGCGGGTGGAGCGG
>NZ_WMLF01000897.1 GCF_014156695.1 Streptomyces durbertensis
CCCCTCACACAGGATGCCCCTCGTCATCCGTCCGATCCGCCTGCGTGGAGAACTTCGACAGGAAGACGTCAAACCGCCCGTCCTCCCGCCGTGTCATCGTGGCACCGTCCTGCCAGACGCCGTTCTCGTCCCACCACTGGCTGCCCGCCGGATCACCCTGGTTCTGATGGATGTTGTGCATCCCCAGCCCCGTACGGAACGGCTCACCGAACACCAGGATCCCCCGCCCCGGCACGAGGATCGGCTCGAACGCCTCCGCCGCCTCCAGGTTCGAGCCGGCCGTCCACGGAAGCGGCCGGCAGAACGGCTCCAGCGCCTCCCGCAGCCAGCGCGGCAACCGGTGCGCGAACCGGCACCTCCGGTGCCCCAGCAACCCCGGATGCCGCTGGAAGTCCAACGCCCCCGTCCCCGGCGCCCGCTCCAACTCGTGGTACCCGCCCGCGAACCCGGCCACCGGCCCGAGCACCGCCGCGTCCACGGCGAACCGCTTCCACCGCACCCCGGTGCTCGACTGCTTGCTGTCCACGTCCACCGCGCACCGGTACCGCCCGTCCGGCGCGTCCACCCGCAGGTTCACGTGGTACCACCGCCCCTGCGTGTCCGGCTGGTCCCGGAAGTGGTCCCGCAGAACCCCGCACAACACCCCGTACCGCTGCAATGCCATCCCCCCACGATCCCCCAT
>NZ_WMLF01000898.1 GCF_014156695.1 Streptomyces durbertensis
CGCCTGGACCACAACGGCCGCGCCGACGTCCACCTCTACCTCGTCAGCCCCGACCGCCCCGACCTCACCCACCTCGTCGAGCAGGCCGGCTGGCCGGCCCTCGCCACCGACGCCGCCACCCCCGGCTGGCAGACCCGACCGTACGGCCCGCTCCTGGACCGCCTGGCGGAAGGCGACACGTGGGCCTTCCGCCTCACCGCCAACCCCGTCCACCACATCCGCCGCAAGCCCGGCGAACCCACCAAGCGCACCGCCCACCTCACCGCCCGCCACCAACTCGGCTGGCTGCTCGACGAGGAACGCCAGAAACGCTGCGGCTTCCAGGTCCTCGAGAAGCCCGCCGCCCGCCGACTGCTGCCGGCCGGCACCACCCACAAGGGCCACCCCCACCACGGCGACCGCTACGAACTGACCGTCACCGACGAACGCTCCCTGAACTTCCGCAAGGGCGCGAGCACGGGCACGAGCGCCGGCGCGGGCGCCTCCGGCGGCGGCCCGGACGGCTCCAACCCCCGCCGCCAACCCGTCCGACTCGTCACCGTCACCTACGACGGCCGTCTCAAGGTCACCGACCCCGACGCCCTCCGCCGCACCCTCACCCAGGGCCTCGGCAAAGCCCGCGCGTACGGCTGCGGCCTCATGACCCTCGCCCCCCTCCCACCCGCGACGCCCCCAC
>NZ_WMLF01000899.1 GCF_014156695.1 Streptomyces durbertensis
CCCTGCCCGCCCTGTCCGGAGCCCCCGCCGGTCGGCGAGTAGATCGCCGAGTTGATGCCGACGACCCGGCCCGCCATGTCGAAGAGCGGGCCGCCGGAGTTCCCCGGGTTGAGCGCCGCGTCCGTCTGGATCGCCCGGTAGCGTGTCGTGCGCTCGCCCAGCTCGCCGTTGTACCGGCCGCCGCCGAACTCGAACGGCCAGTGCTCGCGCTGCCGCTCCCGCTCGCCGTCCTCCCGGGGCACCGTCACGTCCCGGTCCAGCGCGGAGACGATGCCGCTGGTCACCGAACCGGTGAGCCCGCTCGGCGACCCGACCGCCACCACCTGGTCGCCCACCCGCAGCGAGTCGGAGTCGCCGAGCGCCGCCGGCGTCAGGTCGCGCACGCCCTCCGCCTTCAGCAGCGCCATGTCCAGGTCCGGGTCCGTCCCGACAACCCGCGCCGTGACGGTACGCCCGTCGCCCAGCCGCACCCGCACGCGCTCCGCACCGGCCACGACGTGGTTGTTGGTGAGGATCTCGCCGTCCTCCGAGATCACCACTCCGGAGCCCGTGGCGCTGTCCGTCCGCACCTCGACGACGCTCGGCGTCACCTTCGCGGCGACGGACGCGACGGTCCCACCGCCGTCCGCCCTCACGTTGGTGGCGTCCGCCACCCCGCCGGCACCGCCGTCCGCC
>NZ_WMLF01000009.1 GCF_014156695.1 Streptomyces durbertensis
GGCGGGTCCTGGGCCATCACGTCGCCGAGCCGCAGGTCGTAGGAGCGGCGCCACTCGCTCCTGGCGCCGCCCGCCCGGTAGCCCTCGAGCACGTGGTTCACCCGCCGCACCAGGTCCTCGTCGGAGAGGTTCATCGCCACACCGTACGGCTCCTCGGTGAGCGCCCCGCCGACCAGCCGTACCGAGGGGTCCTGCGCGGCGAGTCCGGCGGCCAGCGCGTTGTCGGTCATCACGCCGTCCACCTCGCCGACCTGCAGCCGGACGAGGCAGTCGATCTGGTTGGGCACGGTCAGCACCTCGGCGCCCAGGTCGTAGGCGGCCATCAGGCCCTCCCCGGTGGAGGTCTTCGCGGTGCACAGCGTCCGGCCGCGCACGCTCGGGTTGTAGCCGGTGACAGGGGAGTTGTGCGGGACGAGCAGCTGCTGGGTCGCCACGAAGTAGGCGGTGGAGAACGCCACCTTCTCGGCCCGTTCGCAGTTGATCGTCATCGTCCGTACGACGAGGTCGACCCTTCCCGCGCGCAGGGCGGGGATGCGCTGGTCGGTCGCGATCGTCCGGTAGACGATGTCGGGGTCCGGGCCGAGCAGGTCGCGGGCGATGGCCTGGACCAGGTCGATGTCGAAGCCCTCCAGCTCGCCGGTGCGCGGGTCGCGATGGCTCCACCGGTAGCTGTTCTGGTCGACGCCGACGACCAGGTGGCCGCGCTGCTTGATGCGCCGGACGGCGGGGCCCGTGGCGGTGGAGGGGCGCAGGCTCGCCGCCGGGTCGCCGCCGTCGGCGCAGCGTTCGGGGCGCGGCGGCGGGGGCGTGCGATCGGCCGGTCCGCTGTGCGGCACGTGACGTTCCCCGGTGAGGGTCCGCGACACCGCCCGCGGGTCCTCGGCGTCGGGCCCGCCGGCCGGCCCGCCGAAGGGCGCCGAGCCGCCGGCCAGTACGGCCAGGAGCACCAGCGCGGACGTCGCTCCCGCGTACCAGGGGCTGCGCCGCGCGCGCCCGTCCGTCGTGCGTCTCGGTTCCCGCATCGCCCGCGCCCTCTCCCTCCGGTCCGCGTTCACCGGTACTCCGCCAGCCGTCGTCCGATGCCGAGCACCACGCCGGCCGCGCCCAGCAGGGACAGCGCCGCCGCGCCCGCGGGCAGCGGGTCGAGCGCCCGGTGCGCGCGTTCGGCGGCGGCGGTGAACTGCCGCTGCTCGTGGGCGATGGCCCGGCGCAGCCCCGCGTCGATCCGGTCGAAGGTCTCGCCGGTGCTGTCGCGCGGGCCGATGACCATGGCGACGGCCTCCGCGTACCTCCCGCTGCCCTCCAGTTCGCTGACGGCGCGGTGCTGTCCGTGCCAGGTGCCGGCGTCGCGGAGTGCCGCGTCGGCCAGTCGGCGGCCCGTGCGGTCCTCCGCCAGTTCGACGGCCCGGGCGAGCAGGCCGCCCTCGGCCGCCCGCGGGTCGGCGCCGGCCAGGCGCCTCATCTGCAGCTGGTAGGTCCTCTCGTAGTTGTCGCGACTGCCCCGCGTCACCATCGCCATCGCCTCGTCGCCCCGCGCCTGGAGGGCGGAGACAAGCGCGGCGTTGAGGGTCTGGAGGGAACGCGCGGCGTCCCGCTCGGCACGGTCCAGGTGGTGGCGGGCGACGAGGTGGCCGCCCGCCGTCCACAGCAGCAGCAGTACGGCGACGGTGGTGGCGGCCACCAGCCCGCGGTTGAAGACGCGGTGGGTGCGCAGGTAGTGCCGGCGCTGCGCGGCCAGGAGCGCCAGGACGGCCGCCGCGCCCAGCGCGAGCGCGGCCCACGGGAACTCCCGCGCGTCCCGCTGGTCACGGCGGAACTGCTCGGACTCCCCGGCGTACAGGGCGCTCGCCGCCGGCAGCAGCTCCTCCTGCATCAGCCGGTCGGCGTGCCGCAGGTACGCTCCGCCGACCGGCAGCTCCTGCCGGTTGTTGGCGCGGGCGGTCTCCACCAGGCCCGTGTACACCGACAGTCGCCGGTTGAGGTCGGCCAGCCGCTGCCGCGCCTCGGCCGAGCGCTCACTGGCGGCGGCCTCGGTGATCTGCCGGGCCGCGTCGTCGATCCGCTTCCTGTACCGTTCGCGCACCTCGGCCGTCTCCTCGCCGCCGGCGAGGAAGCCGGCCGCCGCCGTGGTGTTGGCGTCGGCCAGCGAGCGGTAGATCAACGCGGCGTTCGCGCTGAGCGGTTGGCTGCCGTGGATCACGGAGTGCGCGCCGTCCGCCCGCTCGGCGGCCTGCCAGGCGGTGAGCGCGCCGAACGCCAGGAGGAGCGCGACGAGCGACGCGCCGAGCGCGCGCAGCCGGCCCGGTTCGGTGACCGCGGCCGCGCGCAGCCGCCGCGCGTTCTCCCGCCACGCCGGGCGCCGGGGAGGCGGTTCGGGGCCGCCCGCGGCAGTCGGTCGGGGTACAGCCGACGGCCGGACCCCGGCCGCCGGTACGGCGACGGCCTGCTGCGTGCCGGACACGGTCCCTCCCCTCCTCACCGCTCGGTCGGGTGCGCCGACCGTCTCGCGCGTCCGCGACCGGTGGTGCCCCCGGCCAGCAGTATGGCCGCCCCGGCGGCCGACCACACCGGTTACCGGCGGATCACCGTGCCGGTCCGGGTGGGCCGAGGGCGGTTTCCCCGGTCACCTCGTCCACCGCGGGGCCCGCCCATGCCGGCGGACCCGTCCCCGCACAGCGCGGGGGAACGGGTCCGCGGGCCGGGATCCGGACAGAGATGTGGCCCGGACTCAGGCCGGTGTCCGGCCGTCGATCCGGGCCAGCGCGTCGTCGGCGCCGTACGGCTGTAGGTAGGGCATCCAGCGCGGGTCGCGGTGCCCCGTGCCGATGATGCGCCAGGCCAGCCCGGTGGGCGGCGCGGGCTGGTGGCGCAGCCGCCAGCCCAGCTCGGTGATGTGACGGTCGGCCTTGACGTGGTTGCACCGCCGGCAGGCGGCGACGACGTTGTCCCACACGTGCTGACCACCCCGGCTGCGCGGGATGACGTGGTCGACACTGCTCGCGGCACCGCCGCAGTAGGCGCAGCGCCCGCCGTCCCTGGCGAACAGCGCGCGCCGGGTCAGGGGGACGGGGCCCCGGAAGGGCACCCGTACAAAACGCTTGAGCCGGACCACGCTGGGTGCGGGTATGGCGCAGGTGGCACTGCGCATCAGGGCGCCCGAGTCCTCAAGGCTGACCGCCTTGTCGTTGAGGATGAGGATGAGCGCGCGACGGAGCGGTACGACGCCGAGCGGCTCGTACGACGCGTTGAGGACCAGGACATGCGGCACGGTGCCTCCTCCTACGTCTGCGGCGCGTGGCTCGCGCCGGGACGATCTCCCCTCAGTGTGTCCTCGCCACGCCCTCGCGTGCCACCACGATCGGGCAACGAACCGTGCGTGTTTTGGACCACACTCCCGGTATCCCCCGTTCCGGACCTGCTCACATCCGGACAGGGCCACGGTTTCCGCACGCTTTCGCGACCTAGGGTGTCGGCGTGGACACGATGCAGGACGCACAGGTGCGGGCGCAGGACGCGGCGGGTTGGGTGCGGAACAACTGGGAGGTGTGGCTGGCGGCCGGACTGCGGATCATCCTGATCGTGGTGATCGCGCTGGTGCTGCGCACGGTCGTGCGGCGGACGATCACCCGGTTGATAGCGCGGATGAACCGTTCGGCGGAGGCGACGAACAGCCCGCTCGGCGGTCTGCTGGTCAACGCCGAGCGCCGCCGGCAGCGCTCGGAGGCGATCGGCTCGGTGCTGCGCAGCGTGTCGTCGTTCCTGATCCTGGGGACGGCGGCGCTGACGGTCCTGTCGGTCTTCCAGATCAGTCTGGGGCCGCTGCTGGCCAGTGCCGGTGTGGCCGGTGTGGCGCTGGGCTTCGGCGCCCGCAACCTGGTCACCGACGTGCTCTCCGGCATGTTCATCCTGCTGGAGGACCAGTACGGCGTCGGGGACCGGATAGACGTGGGCGACGTGACCGGCGTGGTGCTGGAGATCGGGCTGCGGGTGACCAAGCTGCGCGGCGACGACGGCGAGGTCTGGTACGTGCGCAACGGCGGCATCGCGCGGGTGGGCAACCTGAGTCAGGGCTGGGCCACCGCGACGGTCGACGTGGAGGTGCGGGCCGACGAGGACCTGGCGAGGGTCCGGGAGGCCGTCGCGGCGGCCGGGCAGGGACTGGCCGGGGAGAGCCCGTGGGACGAGCGGCTGTGGGGCTCGGTCGACGTGCTCGGACTGGACTCGGTGTCGCTGGACACGATGGTGCTGCGGGTGTCGGCGAAGACCATGCCGGGGGAGGCCAAGGGCGTCGAGCGGGAGCTGCGGTTGCGGATCAAGGAGGCGCTGGACGGGCTGGGCGTGCGGCTGGTGGACGCCGAGGGTGTGGGGCTGGAGAAGCTGGAGCGGTCGGTGGCGGAGTCGCTGAGCCGGCGGGGCCCGGCCGTGCCGGACGGCCGCTGACGCACGCTGGCGGCCGCTGACGCGGCGCGGGCGCGCTGAGGGCGCGGAGGCGCGGGCGGCGGCGTCGAGGCGTTGACGCGGGTCGGCGGCGCGGCCTATCGTCACGGAGACAGGAAAGGTTCCTAACAGTCTTCGCCCGGAGAGGAGTACGCGCCGATGCCCGCTACCACTCCCGGCACTCCCGGCACTCCCGGCACCCCACGGGTCCTCCGGGCCATGAACGACCGCGCCGCGCTGGAGCTGCTGCTCCGCCACGGCCCGCTCTCCCGGGCGAGGATCGGCGCGCTCACCGGCCTCTCCAAGCCCACCGCCTCCCAACTGCTCGCGCGACTGGAGGCCGCCGGCCTGGTGCTGGCCACCGGCACCAGCACCGGCCGCCCGGGGCCGGGCGCCCAGCTCTACTCGATCAACCCCGCCGTCGCCCGGGTCGCCGGTCTCGACGTCACGGCCGCCCGCGTCCGGGCGGCCGTCGCCGACCTCACGGGCCGGACCGTCGGCACCTTCGAGCTGCCCACGCCCCCCGGAGCCCGGACGGCCTCGGCCGCCGAGCACGTGGTGGCCGCCGTGGACGGAGCCGCCAAGGCCGCCGGTCTGGTCCGCGCGGACCTGCACCGCGTGGTCGTCGGCACACCGGGTGCGTTCGACCCGCGCACCGGGCGGCTGCGCTACGCCTCCCACCTGCCCGGATGGCACGCTCCCGAACTGCTGGAGGAACTGGCCGCCGCGCTGCCGATGCCGGTGGACTGCGAGAACGACGTCAACCTCGTCGCCGTCGCCGAGCAGCACGGCGGCGCCGCGCACGGACACGACGACTTCGTGCTGCTGTGGGCCGAGGAGGGCGTCGGCGCGGCCCTGGTCTTCGGCGGCCGGCTGCACCGGGGCTCCACCGGCGGCGCCGGCGAGGTCGGCTTCCTGCCGGTCCCCGGCGCCCCGCTGGTCAGAGGCGTGGGGCGGGTCGGGGGCGGAGGCTTCCAGGCGCTGGTCGGTGCGCAGGCGCTGCGCCGCCTCGCCCACGAGCTGGGGCTGCGCACCGATCCGGCGGTGCCGGACGCGGAAGCCGTCGCCACCCTGCTGCGCCGCGCCACCGGCGCCGACACCGCCGCTGACCACGCCGCTGACGACGAGGCCGCGGCGCTGGACGAACTGCTGCGCCGCACGGCCACCGGCATCGCCACCGGGCTCGCCGCGATGGTGGCGGTGCTCGACCCCGAGCTGATCGTCCTCTCCGGACGGCTGCACCACGCCGGCGGCGAGGTCCTGCGGGAGGCCGTCCAGCGCGAGCTCGCGGAGCTTGCCGCGCCCCGCCCCCGGACCGTGCTCGGCCACGTCACCGAAAGCCCGGTCCTGGCCGGCGCGCTGGCCGGCGCGCTGCTCACCACCCGGGACGAGGTGTTCGACACCAACCGCTGACCTGCGGCATCCACTCCCACGCCGCCCCCAGACGACACCCACTCGACCGACACGCCGGCGCCGACCAGCGCACCGGCATCTCACACAGGCAGGAGTCCGACGAGCGATGAAGCTCACGGTGGTGGGCGGCGGCTCCACCTACACCCCGGAACTGATCGACGGCTTCGCCCGGCTCAGGGACCGGCTCCCGATCGAGGAGCTCGTCCTGGTCGACCCGGCGACCGACCGTCTCGAACTCGTCGGCGCCTTGGCGCGGCGGATGTTCGGGCGCCTCGGGCACCCCGGCACGATCACCACCACCGCGGACCTGGACGCCGCCGTCGCGGACTCCGACGCCGTCCTGCTGCAGCTGCGGGTGGGCGGCCAGGCCGCCCGGCAGCAGGACGAGACCTGGCCGCTGGAGTGCGGCTGCGTCGGCCAGGAGACCACCGGCGCCGGCGGTCTCGCGAAGGCGCTGCGCACCGTCCCGGTGGTCCTCGACATCGCCGAACGGGTGCGGCGGGCCAACCCCGACGCCTGGATCATCGACTTCACCAACCCCGTCGGCATCGTCACCAGGGCGCTGCTGGAGGCCGGGCACCGCGCGGTCGGCCTGTGCAACGTGGCCATCGGGTTGCAGCGCCGGTTCGCCGCGATGCTCGAGGTCGAGCCCGGGGAGGTCCATCTCGACCACTACGGGCTCAACCACCTCACCTGGGAGCTGGGTGTGCGGCTCGGCGGCCCCGGCGGCATGGACGTGCTGCCGGGCCTGCTCGCCGAGCACGGCGAGCGCATCGCCACCGAGCTGCGCCTGCCGAAGGCGCTGCTCGACCGCCTCGGCGTGGTGCCCTCCTACTACCTGCGGTACTTCTACGCGCACGACGAGGTCGTGGCGCAGTCCCGCGAGCAGCCGTCCAGGGCGGAGGAGGTCGCCGCGATGGAGGGCGAGCTGCTGCGCATGTACGCCGACCCGGCGCTCGACGAGAAGCCCGCGCTGCTCGCCAAGCGCGGCGGTGCCTTCTACTCGGAGGCGGCGGTCGCGCTCGCCGCGTCGCTGCTCGGCGGCACCCCGGCGGGGGAGAGGGCGGCGGAGTCGGTGCAGGTCGTGAACGTGCGGAACAACGGCACCCTGCCGTTCCTGCCGGACGACGCCGTCGTGGAGGTGCCCGCCCGGATCGGCCCGGACGGCGCACGGCCGCTCCCGGCCCCCTCGCTCGACCCGCTGTTCTCCGGGCTGGTCGCGCACGTCACCGGCTATGAGCGGCTGGCGCTGGACGCGGCGCTGCGCGGCGGCCGGGACCGGGTCTTCCGGGCCCTGCTCGCCCACCCGCTGATCGGCCAGTACGACCGGGCCGAGGCGCTGACCGACCGGCTCCTCGCGCACAACAAGGACCACCTCGTATGGGCGTGAGCGGCCGTGCCGTGGTCGCGGTCGACGGCGGCAACAGCAAGACCGACGTGGTGGTCGTCGGGCTGGACGGTCGGGTGCTCGGCGCCGCCCGGGGCGGTGGCTTCCAGCCGCAGAGCGTCGGCGTCGGCGCGGCCGTCGCGGCGGTCGACCCGCTGGTGCGCGCCGCGCTGGCGGAGGCCGGGGAGCCGGAGGTCACCCGGGTCACGGGAGCTCTGGCGGGCGCCGACCTGCCGCAGGAGGAGCGACTGCTCACCGAGGCGCTGGCCGCGCGCGGCTGGGGCACCTGTACCGAGGTCGTCAACGACACCTTCGCCATCCTGCGCGCCGGACTGCCCGACGCCCCGGGCGGCGGCGCGCCCGCGACCAGCGGCGTCGCCGTGGTGTGCGGGGCGGGCGTCAACTGCGTCGGCCGCCGCGCCGACGGCCGTGTGCACCGCTTCGCCTCGCTCGGCGAGCTCTCCGGTGACTGGGGCGGGGGCGGCGGCCTGGCCAGGGCCGCCCTGTGGCACGCCGCCCGCGCGGAGGACGGCCGGGGCCCGGACACCGAGCTGGCCAGAGCGCTTCCCGCGTACTTCGGGCGGGAGCGTGTCGAGCAGCTGATCGAGGGCTTCCATCTCGGCGGCCTCGACCTCCGCCGCAGGCACGAGCTGACGCCGGTGCTGTTCGAGGTCGCGGCGGCCGGCGACCCGGTCGCGCACCGGCTGGTCGAGCGGCAGGCCGAGGAGGTCGCGCTGCTCGCCACGGTCGCGCTGACCCGCCTGGGGCTGCTGGCGGAACCGACGCCGGTGGTGCTGGGCGGCGGTGTGCTGGCGGCCCGCCACCCGCAACTGCACGAGGGTGTGACGCGGCGGCTCGCCGAGCGGGCGCCCCAAGCCGAACCGAGGGTGATCGAGGTACCGCCGATAGCCGGCGCCGCGCTGCTGGCGCTGGACGGCGTCGCGGCGCACCCGGCCGCGTACACGGCACTGCGCGCCCACTACCGGGTGTGACGCGCCGCACGGTTGCGGGGCGGCCGGCCGTGCGGCGGAAGCCGTGGGCATAGCCTCACCCCGTGTTGGCCTCGCTGTACACCTCGTCCCCCGCCCTGTCGTCCGCCGCCGTGTCGCCGGGCTTCTTCCTGCTGCTCCTGGGGTCCGCCGTGTTCGTCGGCAGCTCCGTGCAGCGCGTGACGGGACTCGGATTCGGGCTGGTCGCCGCGCCCGCGCTGGTGCTCCTGCTCGGCCCGGTGGACGGCGTCACCCTGGCCAACTGCGCGGGCGTGGTCATCAGCGGCATCGGACTGACGACCACCTGGCGGCGGGTCCGGCTGCGGTCGATGGTGCCGCTGGTCGCGGCGGCGGCCGTGACCGTGCCGCTCGGCGCCTACACGGCGCGGACCCTGCCCGAGCCCGTGCTGCTGATCAGCATGGGCGTGGTGGTGACGGCCGCCGTGCTGTTCATCGTCTCCGGCTACCGGACCGGCTCGCTGCGCGGCACCCCCGGGGCGCTCGCGGCGGGCGCGGCCAGCGGCTTCCTGAACTCCTCCGCCGGCGTCGGCGGCCCGGCCGTCTCGCTCTACGCGATCAACGCGGGCTGGACCGCGCGCGAGTTCCTGCCGAACGCGCAGTTCTACGGCCTGGTGGTGAACCTGATCTCCATCGGCGCCAAGGGCGTGCCGGAGCTGAGCGGGTCCGCCTGGTCGCTGTGCGCCGCCACGATGGCCGTCGGGCTGGTGGTCGGACACCTGTTGGCGTCCCGGCTGCCCGAACGCCGCGCGCGGGCCGTCCTGCTCGGCCTCGCCCTGGCCGGCGGCCTGGTGACCACCCTGAAGGGCCTGCTCGCGCTGTGAGCCCTTGACATCAGAGCGGTGAGCCCTTGACATCAACTTGACTTCAACTTCTAGATTCACGGGCATGACCACAGCACAGCCGCACAACGCGACCGAGACGATCACTTCCGGCGAATTCGTCGAGGAGTTCGCCGACGAGGAACTGCTGCACCACCCGATGGGCTACTGGACCGGCGTCGCCGGCGAGGCGATCGTCGCGTATCTCAACCGGGCGATGCGGGAAGGACTCGGCATCGGCCAGCCGCACGCCTGGGCGCTGTCCCACCTGTTCGACGAGGAGGACGGCCTCACCCGTGCCGGACTCGCCGCCAAGATCGCCCGCAAGCGGCCCATGGTGGACACCGGTGTGGTGGCCCCGGCCGCGGAGGAACTGCTGGCCAGGGGATGGCTGGCGGAGGAGGCGGGACATCTCGTGCTCACCGGCGAAGGCCTCGCGGCGCACGAACGGCTGCACGCCGACGTGGTGCCCGGGGCGCTCGCCGCGCTGCGGCGCGGAGTGAGCGACGAGGACTACGTGCGCACGGTGCGCGTGCTGCGGCGCGTGATCCACAACGCCGGGGTCGACACCTCGTTCGGAGGCCTTCCGGCGGGTGCCGTCCGAGGTGGCCAGCCTGTGGACAAACAGGAGGAGCGGCGCCGTCTGACGTAAAATCTTCATGCTGACGCCTGCTGGACCGCAGCGTCCCGCGTCCGGACCGCCGTCAACGCGCAATTCCTCACCGAACCCGAAAGTGTGAACTGCGCCACCTTGGTGGTCCGGAGGCGGATGCTCCGGCGACCCGCGGGTAGATGCAGCATTGTCCGCCGACGTCAACGAACGGAGGCCCACCGTGGCCGCGTCCGCTGAACTCCTGCTGTCCGCCACCGCCCCGCTGCCCAGACAGGGCGATCGAGTCGAGGACGGCGACCCCTCCAAACGTGTGCTCGTCCAGTACGCGGTGCCCGACTCCGGTCTGGAGGGCTCTTCCTCGCTCGACGCCGTCGAGGCGCCCCTGACCAGCGAGCCGCCGCTCGCCGACGTGGCGCCGCTCACCAGTGAGCCGCCCATCGGCGCCGAGCTGCCGCTCACCAGCGAGCCCACCGGCACCGCCCTGTTCTCCGACGGGCGCGGTACGGCGGAGACCGCGGAGTTCTGATGACGGGGCGGGCGCGAGCGACGAGGCTTGTCCGCCTGGCCGAGGCCCACGGCGTCCGCACCTCCTACGAACCACGCCCCGGCGTCACGCTCCACACCCCCGACGAGACGGTCGTGGAGGTCCTCGCCGCGCTGGGTGTCGACGCCTCCACCCCCGAGGCCGTCCGCGCGGGCCTCGAGGCCCACCGGGCCACCGTCGCCGACCGTCTGCTGCCGCCGACGGTGGTGTTACGGGCCGGCCGCCCGGCCGCGCCTCCCACCGCCGCCCGACTCCCCGAGGGCACCGCCCTCCGGGTCGAGACGGAGGACGGCGGCCCGCGCGACTGGGGCGACGACCTGCCCGTGGGCGTGCACGCCCTGCGCGCCCACGCGCCCGACGGCCGCGGCGCCCACGCCACCCTGATCGTCGCCCCGGAGCGGCTGCCCGCGCCGTCCGCCCGCGGCTTCGGCCTGCTCGTCCAGCTCTACTCGCTGCTTTCCGCCCGCTCCTGGGGCATGGGCGACCTCGGCGACCTGGCCCGGCTGGCCGACTGGGCGGGCCGCACCGCCGGCGCCTCGTTCATCCAGCTCAACCCGCTGCACCAGGCGGTGCCGACCGCGCCGGACGAGCCCGGCGACCCCTCGCCCTACCGGCCCTCCTCCCGCCGCTTCCCCGACCCGATCCACCTGCGGGTGGAGGACCTGCCCGAGTACCGGGCGCTGCGCGGCGCCGACCGGGAGCGCGTCGCGCGGCTCGCCGCCCGCGCCGCCGAGCTGCGCGACCGCGCCCTGCGGCCGGACGGGCGGGTCGACCGGGACGCGGTCTGGGCGGTCAAGCGCGCCGCCCTGGAAGCCCTCCACCGCGTGCCGCCGGACGGCACGCGCCGCGCCGACCACCAGCGGTACGTCGCCGCCGGGGGCCGGCCGCTCGAAGACCACGCCACCTGGCACGCGCTCGCCGAACTGCACGGCTCGAACTGGCGCGACTGGCCGCCGGGCCTCGACGACCCGCGCTCCGACCGCACTGCCCGCGCCCGCCTCGAACACCGCGGCCGCATCGACTTCCACCGCTGGTTGGCCTGGCTGACCGACACCCAGCTGGCGCACGCCCAGCACACCGCGCGGCAGGCCGGCATGTCCGTCGGCCTCGTCCAGGACCTCGCCGTCGGGGTGCACCCGTCGGGCGCCGACACCTGGGCGCAGCAGGACGTCTTCGCCGAGGGCATGTCCGTCGGCGCGCCCCCGGACGCCTTCAACGCGTCCGGCCAGGACTGGGGCCTGCCACCGTGGCGGCCCGACGCCCTCGCCGAGTGCGGGCACGAGCCCTACCGGCAGCTGCTGCGGGCGCAGCTGCGGCACGGCGGCGCGCTGCGGGTCGACCACGTCATGGGCCTGTTCCGGCAGTGGTGGGTGCCGCACGGCCGGCCGCCCACCGACGGCACGTACGTCCGCTACGACGCCGACGCGATGCTCGGTCTGCTCACCCTGGAGGCCGCCCGGGCCGGCGCGCTGGTGGTCGGGGAGGACCTGGGCACGGTGGAGGACGGTGTCCGGGAGGAGTTGGCCGACCGCGGCGTGCTGGGCACGTCGGTGCTGTGGTTCGAGCGCGACTGGGGCACCACCGACCGGCCCGGTACGGGTGAGCCGCTGCCGCCGGAGCTGTGGCGGCCGGGCGCGCTGGCGACGCTGACCACCCACGACCTGCCGAGCACGGCCGCACGCCTGCGCGGCGAGCACGTGGAACTCCACCACCGGCTGGGGCTGTTGCCCGACGAGCGAGTGGCCGACGAGCGCGCCGCCGAGGCCCGGACGGTGGCGGACTGGCTGTCCCTGTGTGCGCGCCACGGTCTGGCGCCGGACGGGCTGGACGTCCTCGACCGGGTCGGCGGCGCCGACGAGGCCGGCGAGCGCGAGGAGCCCGACGAGGAAGCCGCCCTGATCGCCGCGCTGTACCGGTTGCTGGCGCGCGGCCCGGCGGCGCTTGTCGGGGTGTGGCTGCCGGACGGCGTGGGTGACCGCCGTCCGCAGAACGTACCGGGTACCAGCGGCGAGTATCCGAACTGGCGGCTGCCGATCGCCGACGGCGGCGGACGCCCGCTGCCGTTGGAGGAGTTGACGGCCAGTCCGCGCCTGCGCGACCTGCTGGCCGCCGTCCGGGCCGAGCTGTGCCTCGGCCCGGACGTGGCGGCGGCCGGCCGGCCGGCGGTCCCGTCCTGAGGCGCCCGCCCCCGCACGGACCCTGACAGCGGGGTGGACCCCGACAGCGGTGCGGCCCACCCCGGTCGGGGTGGGCCGCACGCTCACGGTCCGGGCGGCCGTGCCGGGAGCCGGCGTCAGCCGGGTGTCACAGAAGGGACCGGAAGCCGGCCAGTCCGGTGCCGACGTTGTTCCCGCTGCCCTTGATCTCCGGGTAGAACAGCAGGTCACCGGCGCTGTTGGTGGCCCAGATCGACCGCTTGCCGTCGCCGAGCACGTCCGGCACGGAGGTGACGAGCGGGCGGTTGGCGGCGGTCCAGCCGGTGCCGATCTGGGTGCCCGTGGCGCCGACACCGAGGCCCTCACCGGCGGGCCCGGTGCCCTCGTGGAGGAAGAGCGTGCCGAGGCTCAGCTCGCGGGCGAGCATGTCGACGCGGCCGTTGCCGGTGATGTCGCCGGGGGCCATGAGCTCGTACTTCGACCATCCGCCGTTGCCGATCAGCACCGGGGGCTGCTCCAGGTACTCGTCCAGGTAGCCGGAGGCGGAACCGAAGTACAGCCAGAGCTGGTCGCCCTTGCGGACGAGCAGGTCCGGGTAGCCGGGCCGGTCGTCGGGGCCGATGACACCGTCGCCGTCGAGGTCGAGCGGGCCGTCGACGTCACCGATCGCCAGGATCTGGTCGGCGCCCTGCCAGTGGTCGTTCTCCTGCTCCCAGACGGCGAGTTCCCGCACGTCGGAGCTGTCGAGGGCGCCGGCGCCGTCGTTGGGGTGGATCCACAGCCGGTCCCGCCGCTCGACGGGGTCGTTGCGCAGGGAGATCAGGTCCTCGAAACCGTCGTCGGTCCAGTCGCCGCGGCGGGTGGTCTGCGCGGTCCTGAACAGGCCGGTGGCCGAGGCGGGTTCGTTGGCCCGGCTGGCCCGTCCGGTGCCGTCACCGAAGTACCGCTGGAGGGTGCCGTCGCCGTCGACGGCCCACAGGTCGGCGTGGCCGTCGCCGTTCAGGTCGCCGGCCTTGTCGGCGACCGCGGCGCCGTTCACGTAGAACAGGTAGGAGCGCAGGTCGGAACGGTTCTTCGCGGCGTCGAGGCTGCGCGCGTACAGGTAGTGCGGGCCGGCCTTGCCCGGGGTGATCTGCACGGTGACGCTGCCGTTGGTGGTGGCGGGCGTCGCGGTGCGGACGGTCGGGTCGACCGTCGACCAGTACTCGTAGGAGGCGATGTCCTTGGCGCCGCCCGGGGTCAGCACGAAGTCGCCCTTGGTGCGGACGGGGCTGGTGCCGACCGGCCAGCCGGCGTCGCCGTTCGGGTACTGCGCCGAGCTGACGCCCGGCGGGGTGCTGGGGCGCTCAGGGTCGAAGACGAAGCGGCAGCCGGGCGCGCCGGCGGTGGGCGTCCAGTCCGAGTGGACCTTGCCGTCGTAGGCCTGGGCCTTCCAGGAGAAGTTGCCGTTCGCGCGGGAGATGTGCGCCCTCAGCGTCGCCTTCGGGACGGTGATCCGCGCGGTGCTGCCCGAGGTCACGGTGACGGTCTGGTTGACCACCATCACGCCGTCCGGCTTGTCGTTCGGGTGGTGCCCGGTGGGCCACAGGTGGAACTTGATCTGCACGTTGCCGCCGTCGGGGTCGTGCGCCCGGGCGGTGAGCTGGACGTCGGTGTCGCCGATGATGCCGTGCGGCGCCTTGTCACCGCAGCCGGCGGTGTTCTTGGTGCTGGGCACGGTGTCCAGGTGGGAGGGCGCGGACGGCGGCGAGTTGTACTCGGTGGAGATGACGGCGGTGGAGGCGTCGAACTTCTTCCACGCGAAGGTGTCGGTCTCGCTGGCCCGCAGACCGAGCGTGATGGTGGTCCACTTGTTGGACGACGCCTTCCTCGCGGCGTCCAGCGTGGAGAACTCCAGGTTCCCGGCGGGGCAGGAGGACGACCATCCCTTGGCGTCGGTGACGGTCGCCTGCTTCGTGCTCCAACTCGGCTGCTTGTTCCATGTGGTGGCGGAACTGATGGTTCCGGTGAGATGGAGGTCGACGGCCTTCTTGGTGCAGGACCAGGAATGCGAGTTCTTGATGCGGAACGTCGACTTCACAATCGACTTCCCGTGCAGGTTGCGGGAGTCCATCGTGAAAAAGGAACGCCACGTTCCGCCGGTGTCCGACTCGTAGCCGACCCGGGCGACGTTGTCGGACTTGTTCCAGTAGGCGGTGGTGGGGTACTTCTTCGCGACCGCCGCCCAGTTGTTGCGCCCACCGGAGACGTAGGGGTCGATGTGCACGGGGAAGACCGTGTCGGGCGCGGTGAGCATCTCCTGATCGGGCGTCAGGTTCAGCGCGCCGTTCTCGACGACCGCCGGCATGGCGGCCTCCTTGGCGCCGACGGCCGGCACAAAGCCGTCCTCCTCGACGCCCGAGGGCGCCGTGCTCGACGGTGCCTTGAACGCCTCAGCGGCCGAGCGCAGCGCCTTGGGCGCCGGCTTGTCCGCGGAGACGCCCGAGCTGTCCCACATGACCGGGGTGGGCGCGGTGAAGACCTCCTGACCGGCCGGGTTGACCGCCCGGAGGTTGCCGGCGCGGTCCGTGTCCGCCTTCACGCCCTCGGTCTCGACGGGGTAGCTGAGGCGCTTCAGCCGGGGGTCGCTCGCGGCCTCGCGGTTCTTGACGACAAGCAGCTGCTGGAAGCCGGTGACGCCGGCGCGCAGCTTGAGGTCGACACCCGGGATGACCTCCTCGTACACGGCCGTGTCGCCGTCGAGGGAGGGGTTCGGCAGCTTGCCCCGCCAGCGCAGCTTCATGCTGCGGCCGTCGCGGCTGATGGCGGCCATCTCGGTGTCCCCGCCACCGGAGAAGTTGATGCCGACGGCGGCGGCCTTGGGCCGGATCGTGCCGTCCTTGTCCCGGACGAGCGTGGGGTCGGCGGTGACCAGCCGGCCCTGTTGCCGGACCCGGATCGGGGTGGCGTGCGTCTCCTGGGTGAAGGTGCCACCGGGGTTGGCGAACGTGGTCGCGTACTCGGTCCGTTCGGAGACGACCTCGACCCGGCGGCCGGTGTCGGCGGCGCGTTCGAGGGCCCGTGTGGTCTCCGGAAGCTGGACCTCGCCGCCGTTGTCGGCCGGGGCCGCCGCGGCGGTGGCGGCCGGCAGCGCGGCGACCGCCGTCAGCATGGTCGTCGCCATAGCGACGGCGACCGCGCGGGATATGTGCGAACGCGCTCCTCCACGCGGCGCACGAGATGACGGTCTGTATCTCAAGGCTAGTTCCCCTCCAGCACGCCCTGACTGCCCGTCGGAAACGGGGTGGGCGGAATACGGCGACCGGTGTGGGACGAATGTCACACCGATCGGTCGACAGGTCGGGGAGAAGGGTAATCCCCCTATCTCCTGAGGATTCAACCGACCCTGGATGATCACAGCTGGAATACGGTTTCTTGATCAGGTAGGAGGCGTTGTCCGATATTGCATCACTTGTCTTGTTCATGTCGGGCTACTCGGACGTAGTGTGCTGTCGCTTATCCAGACCAGACAGGGGGCAGGAGTGCACAGCTACTCCAGTCGCGCCGCAGACCAGCGGTGTTCCACCACGCCGACACGCAGACGGCGGTGGCTGGCGGCCACCGCCGCCGTGACCACGGCGGCGATCATGAGCAGCCTGCTCGGCACGCAGACGGCCGCCGCCGTCGAGCGGTTGAAGCTCGGCAAGCTGCAGGAGACCAAGCCGGTACCGGTCCAGCCGGTCGACGTCCAGCGCGCCGACGGCCGCAACGACGCCGCCCGCGACGCCCGGGGCGGCGTACCCGAGGTGACGTGGCCGAAGGCCGCGACCGCCCGGATCGAACTACCCGAACGCGCCGGCCAGCAGAAGCGGGCGGGCCGACTTCCCGTCCACCTCGGCCAGCCGGAGCCGGACGACGCTGACAGCCGCAACCCCGGCAAGTCCGGCGGCAAAGCCGACGGCCGGCGCGGCAAGCGTGCCGCCGAACAGGCCGCCGACACCGCGCCCCAGCGCGCCCAGGTCCAGGTGCTCAGCCGGAGGACAGCCACCAGGCTCGGCGTCGACGGCGTCCTGCTCGCCGTGCGCGGCACGGACGGTGAGAAGGACAACAGCGTCCGACTGACCCTGGACTACTCCGACTTCGCACGCGCGTACGGCGCCGGCTGGGCCTCCCGGCTCACGCTCGTCCGGCTCCCGGAGTGCGCACTGGAGGACCCGGACACCAAGCGCTGCGCCCAGGCCGAGCCGCTGGAGACGGAGAACAACTCCGCTGACGGCACCCTCACCGCCGACGTGCCGGTGGACGGCACCGCCGACGCCGCCGGCGATCCCGTCGTCAGCGCACCGCGCAGCGCGCGTTCCGTCACCGGCTTCGCCGCCTCGCCCGGCGTGACGCTGCTCGCGGCCACCGCCGCGCCCTCCGGCGGAGGCGGCGACTACAAGGCGACCCCGCTCAGCCCCTCCGGCCACTGGAACGCCGGCGGCTCCTCGGGCGGCTTCAGCTGGGCCTACGACATCCAGGTCCCCGAGGCGCCCGGCGGCCTCGACCCGGAGCTGGGCCTCAGCTACTCCTCCCAGTCGCTGGACGGCCGTACCGCCGCGACGAACAACCAGAGCAACTGGGTCGGCGACGGCTGGTCGCTGACGGAGAACTACATCGAGCGCCGCCACGCCTCCTGCAACGAGGACACCAGATACGACGGCAAGGACGGCAACAACGCCACCGCCGCCAAGAACGGTGAACTCTGCTGGCGCAGCGACAACGCCACGATGTCGCTCAACGGCCAGTCCCACGAACTCGTCAGGGACGACACCACCGGCGACTGGAAGCTGAAGGACGACGACGGCACCCGCGTCGAGCGGCTCACCGACACCGCCCGGGGCAACGGCGACAACAACGGCGAGTACTGGCGCATCACCACCACCGACGGCGTCCAGTACCACTTCGGCTACAACCGCCTGCCCGGCTGGTCCAGCGGCAAGCCGGAGACCAACTCCACCTGGACGGTCCCGGTCCACGGCAACCACACGGGCGAGCCCTGCCACAAGTCGGCGTTCAAGGACTCCTGGTGCCAGCAGGCCTGGCGCTGGAACCTCGACTTCGTCAAGGACCCCAGCGACAACGCCACCGCCTACTACTACGCGGCGGAGACCAACCGCTACGCCCGCCACGCCTCGGCGACCACGGGCCTGGGCACGCCGACCGAGTACACCCGCGGCGGCCACATGTCCCGCATCGAGTACGGGCTGCGCGCCGACGACATGTACGGCACCAACGCCGCCGCGGCGCGCGTGGACTTCACCGTCGCCGAACGCTGCCTGCCGGACACCTCGTTCGACTGCGCCCCGGCCAAGATGACCGCCGCGAACGCCAAGCGCTGGCCCGACGTCCCCGTCGACCAGCACTGCAAGGCCGGCGAGGACTGCAAGGGCAAGAGCGCCCCGACGTTCTGGACCACCAAGCGGCTCACCAAGATCACCACCAAGGTGCTCGTCGGCTCGGGCTACCAGAGTGTGGACAGCTGGACGCTGCGCCACCAGTTCCCCGACCCCGGCGACGGCTCCACCCCCGCGCTGTGGCTCGCCGGCGTCACCCGCACCGGCCACACCGGCGCGAGCGCGCAGTCGCTGCCCGAGGTCACCTTCCTCGGCCAGCAGCTCGCCAACCGCGTCGACACCACCGGCGACGGCATCCCGCCGATCGTCCGCTACCGCGTGCGGCAGATCAACACCGAGAGCGGCGGCAGCATCGGCGTCACCTACTCGGCGCCCGACTGCAAGCCCGGCGACCTGCCGGCCGAGTCGACCAACACCCGCCGCTGCTACCCGGTCTACTGGTCCTCCGCCGACTCCCCGGCCGCCGACTTCAAGCCGGTCAAGGACTGGTTCCACAAGTACGTGGTGACCCGCGTCCTGGAGAACGACCTGGTCGGCGGCTCGCCCACCCAGCAGACCGACTACACCTACGTGGGCGGTGCCGCCTGGGGCAAGAGCGAGGACGAGTTCACCCGTCCCGAGCACCGCACCTACAGCGACTTCCGCGGCTACGGCGAGGTCCGCACCCAGGTCGGCAACGGCACCGACGGCGCCCGACTGGACAGCCGCGCCCGCTACTTCCGGGGCATCGCCGGCGCCAAGGTCGCCGACTTCGAGGGCAACGAGGTGACCGACCACCCCTCCTTCCGGGGCATGGAACGCGCCGAGATCACCTACAACGGCGGCGAGGTCGTCGGCGAGGAGACCAGCACACCGTGGCGCAAGGGCCCGACGGCCAGCCGCGCCCGGCCGGGACTGCCGGCGCTGGCCGCCGAGATGACCGACGTCCGCGAGGAGACCACCCGCGGCCCCGCCAAGGGCGGCGGCTGGCAGCGCACGAAGACCGAGCGCACCTTCGACTCCTACGGCATGGTCGCCACCGAGACCGAGCACGGCGACACCGCCAGGTCCGGTGACGAGTCCTGCACCACCACCACCTACGCCCGCAACACCAGCGCGAACATCCTCGAACTCACCGCGTCGGAGAAGACCACCGAGGGCACCTGCGCCGTACCCGGCGCGCTGATATCCGAGAGCCGCAGCTACTACGACGGCTCGACCACGCTGGGCGCCGTCACCAGGGGCGACACCACCCGGGAGGACGAGAACAACGCCAAGGGCACCGGCTTCCTCACCGTCGCCCGGACCACCTACGACGACTACGGCCGCCCCACGCGCACCACGGACGCGGAGGGCCGCAGCGTCACCCACCAGTACACGCCGGCCACCGGGATGCCCACGAAGACCGTGGTCACCAACCCGCTCGGCCACACGCACACCACCGAGATCGACCCCCGGCGCGGCGTGGCCGTCGCCGAGGTCGACGCCAACGGCAAGCGCACCGACGTCGAGTACGACGCGCTCGGCCGGGTGGTGAAGGTCTGGGAGCCGGGCCGCGCCAAGGCCACCTACCCGACCTCGCCGAACGCCGAGTACGAGTACCGCATCTCGCGCACCGCCCCCGCCGCCATCACCACCAGGGAGCTGCGCGGCGACGGTTCGACCGAGACCAGCTACGTCCTCTACGACGGTCTGCTGCGGGAACGGCAGCACCAGAGCCGGTCGGCCAGCGGCAGCGGACGGATCCTCACCGAGACCCAGTTCGACTCCCGCGGCCTGGAGTGGAAGACCTTCGACGACTACTACGCGACCGGCGACCCCGAGCCGGCGCTGGTCACCGGTGACGACACCAAGTCACCGGCCGTCGTGCGGACCGTCTTCGACGGCGCCGGCCGCCCCACCGAGTCCGTCGCCATGAAGTACGGCACCGAGACCCGGCGGACGAAGCTGCTCTACGACGGCAACCACACCACCGTCGTCCCGCCCGCCGGCGGCACGGCGACGACCAACGTCACCGACGCCCTCGGCCGGACCACCGAGGTGGTCGAGTACACCAACGCGGCGCGCACCGCCTCGCAGTCGGTCACCTACGAGTACAACAAGAAGGGCCACGTCACAAAGATCACCGACCCGGCCGGCAACGTCCGCAGCTTCGAGTACGACCTGCGCGGCCAGCGGGTGCGGACCGTCGACCCCGACCAGGGCGAGACGACCACCACCTACGACGACCTCGGCCGTCCCCTCACCACCACCGACGCGCGCGGCGTGAAGCTCACCACGAGCTACGACGCGCTCGGCCGGACGACGGCGGTCAGGGAGGGCGACAAGACCCTCGCTGAGTGGACGTACGACACCGTCGCCAAGGGCGAGATCGCCGAGTCCCGCCGGCTGGTGGGCGGCAGCGCCTACGTCCAGCGCATCACCGGGTACAACAACGACTACCAGGCCACCGGCGTGGACGTCGTCATCCCCGACTCCGAGGGCGACCTCGCCGGCACCTACCGCTGGGGCTTCGGCTACAACGAGCGCACCGGCCTGCTGACGCAGATCAACCAGCCGGCCGTCGGCGACCTCCCGGCGGAGCGCGTCGTCACCCGCTACGGCGCCGACGACCAGGCCCAGGGCCTGACCGCGAACGGTCGCGTCCTGGTCAACTCGACCACCTACGACCCGTTCGGCCGCAAGCTGCGCAACGAGTTCAACGACCAGGTGCGGCGCGTCTACCGGACCTGGAACTACGACGAGCACACCGGCGAGCTGCGACGGGTCACCACCGACCGCACGGCCTCCCCGAACCGCGTCGACGACACCCGCTACACCTTCGACGACGCGGGCAACATCACCCGCATCAACACCGAGACCGAGGAGTCCACCCGCAAGGACACCCAGTGCTTCACCACCGACGCCCTCCAGCGGCTGACCAAGGCCTGGACGGCCGCCACCGACGACTGCGCGGCGGCCCCCTCCAAGGCCGACGTCGGCGGCCCGGCGCCCTACTGGCTGTCGTACAGCTACGACGCCCTGGGCAACCGCACCAAGGAGACCAGGCACGACACCGGCGGTGACAGCACCAAGGACACCGTCCGCACCTACGACTACAAGGGTGCCGACGGCGGCCCGACCGCGCTGAACGAGGTCCGCACCAGCGGCCCCGCCTCCGGCACGGACACCTTCCGCTACGACGCGGCCGGCAACACCGTCGGCCGGCAGGTCGGCAGCCGGGAGCAGACGCTGAGCTGGGACGCCGAGAACCTGCTCAGCGAGGTCAGGGAGAAGAACGGGGCCACCACCCGCTACACCTACGACGCCGAGGGTGAGCGGCTGCTGCGCAAGGACAGCACCGGCACCACGCTGTACCTGCCCGGCGGCAACGAGCTGAAGCTCACCGGCGACGGCAAGAAGGCCGGCACCCGGTACTACGACTTCGACGGCGAGATCGTCGCGGTCCGCACCGGCGGTGACCTCCAGTTCCACTTCACCGACCACCACGGCACGGCGACCACCGTCGTCGACGCCACCACCCAGCAGGCCCAGCACCGCTACTCCGCCCCCTTCGGCGAGGACCGCGGCGAGGTGGTCGCGGGCTGGCCCGGCGACCGCGGCTTCGTCGGCGGCACCCGCGACGAGACGGGCCTGACCCAACTCGGTGCCCGCGCCTACGATCCGGCACTCGGCCGCTTCCTCAGCGTCGACCCGATGGTCGACTACGGCGAGTCGCAGCGCATGAACGCCTACGCCTACGCCAACAACAACCCGGTCACCTTCTCCGACGCCGACGGCCTGTTCTTCGGCAAGGCCAAGAACTGGGTCAAGGACAAGGCCAAGAAGGTCACCAAGAAGGCCAAGTCCTTCAAGAAGAAGGTCGTCAAGAAGGCGAAGAGCTTCAAGAAGAAGGTCAAGGCCAAGGTCGAGTCGATCAGGAAGACCGTCAGGACGGTCAAGAGCCGCGTCAAGGCCACCGCCAAGCGCGTGGCGACCGCTGCGGTGAAGCGGGTGACCCGGGCCGTCTCCACGGTGAAGCGGTGGAAGAACACCGCCAGCAGCTACGTCAAGCGAAAGGCGTCCTCCGCCCGGAGCTTCGCCTCCAAGGCGGCCAAGTCCACCGGGAAGTTCATCTCCAAGAACGCCGGTAGAGCGGTGAAGGGAGTGGCCGCGGTCGGTGGCTTCAAGGCCGCCTACGACACCTTCAAGAAGGGCGGGGCGGCCAACATCCTCGGCGGCATCAGCGCCCTCACCGGCGCGGCGGCCACCTTCGCTGCGCCCTTCCCGGTGTTGGCCGGTGCGCTCGCCGTGGTCTCGGTCGGCACCGGCCTGGCAAGCGCCGCCGTCCACGCCGCCCAGGGGAACCACGCCGACGCCAAGAACGCGCTCGTCGGCGCGGCGTTGGGGGTCGGTGGCGGCTTCGGCCGGATCGGCGGCGCCGCCGCCAAGGCGGTCGCCGGAGGCGCCCCACGGGCGACGAAGTTCCTCACCGACGGGGTGAAGGCGGCCTTGCCCAAGCCGGGGTCCGCGAAGACCTTCACGGGTATCACGGGCCGTACGTACTCCGGTGGCTACCAGAACTTCGTCACCGGAGCCGCCCACACCGCCGTGGACAGCGCCGGCAACGCCTGGGCCTACGGTACGTCGTAACGGGAGGCTCCCCATCGGAGCCTGGAACGAGAGGAAAAGACGATGGAGTCAGCGGTTCGCTACACGCTGCACCAGCGGAAGGGTCTGCTGTGGCTGTCCGCCGCGTTCGCGGTGGCGGGCGTCGTCTCGGGCGTCCGCTGGCTCCTGGCCGACGACTGGGGGACCTTCTGGGACTTCCTCCTGACGGTCCTGCCCCTCTTCCTGCCCGCGACGATCGGTTACGCGGTGGGTCGGACGGAGTTCGACGACAAGGAGATCCGTACCTGGCGCATTCGCGGAAGGAAGCGGTGTGCCTGGGAGGACGTGGAGTCGATCGTCGTGGAGATCTGGGTCGCGCCCAGGAACTCCGAGAGCCACGCCCGGATGGTCCGGGTGGTGCGGAAGGACGGGCGGTCGTTCCGGTTGCCCGCGCCGTACTACTCGACCAGCTGGCGTGACCCGCTGTTCACCGAGCGCAGTGAGGCGATCGTCGCCGCCTGGTTCCAGGCGGTGGGGGAGCGGCAACCCTGATGGTGTCCCGGACGAGGGGCGGGCCCACCGGGCCCGCCCCTCTCGTCTTGCGCGGTTTCCGGTGCCTCCGCTTGGGGGACCCCGGGGGCGCGGCGCTCGGGGGCGTTCGCTAGTTTGGAAGCGTGGTCAACAAGAATGCCGTGCGAGCCGGAGCCGTCACCGTCGGTACGACGCTGATGCTGCTGATGTCGTCCCCTGCCTTCGCCCTCACACCGGACGACGGGGACGACCCCGCGCCGAAGCTGAGCGTCGCCGAGACGGTGGGCCTGTACGTCGTCGCCCCCGTGGTCCTCTTCCTGCTCATCGCGGGCCTGGTGATGATCGGCGACAAGTCCCGCAAGCAGAGCAGCTGACCCCACCGGTCACCGCCCACGCGGAAAGCCGTGGGGCGTCCCGGGCCCGAGCCCGGAACGCCCCACGGCTTGTTCTCGTACCCTCACTCAGCCGCGGTCGGCGGCCTGCGCCCGCAGGGCCCGCTCGACACCGGAGCGGGACTCGGTGACCAGCCGGCGCAGCGCGGCGTTGCCCTCGCCCTGCTCGGCCAGCCAGCGGTCGGTCGCCTCCAGCGTCTCCCGGGACACCTGGAGCGCCGGGTAGAGGCCGACGGCGATCTGCTGGGCCATCTCGTGGCTGCGCGACTCCCACACCCCGCGCAGGGCGGTGAAGTAGCGGTCGGTGTACGACGCCAGCAGCTCCCGCTGGTCCGGCTGGACAAAGCCGGCGATGACCGCCTCCTGCACGGCGTTCGGCAGCTTGTCCGCCTCCACGACCTGCGCCCACGCCTCGGCCTTCGCCTCGGCGGTGGGGCGCGCGGCCCGCGCGGTGGCGGCGTGCCGCTCACCCGCCGACGTGGGGTCGCGACGAAGCTCGGCGCTGATCTCGGCCTCACCGGCCCGGCCGGTGGCGGCCAGCCGCTGCAGCAGCGCCCACCGCAGCTCGGTGTCCACGGCCAGCCCCTCGAGGGTGACGCCGCCGTCCAGCAGGCCGGCCAGCAGGTCCAGCTGACCGTCCGTGCGGGCGGTGGCGGCCAGCGCCCTGGCCCAGGCGAGCTGGTGGTCCGAGCCCGGCTCCGCGGCCCGCAGGTGCTGTTCGGCGGCCTCGCTCCAGCGGGCCAGGCCCTCGGCGCGCCACTCCGGCGCCGCGTACAGCTCCAGCGCCAGCTTCACCTGGCGGTGGAGGCTCTGCACGACGCCGATGTCGCTCTCCCGGCCGATGCCGGAGAGCACCAGCTCCAGGTAGTCGCGGGTGGCCAGCTCGCCGTCCCGGGTCATGTCCCACGCCGAGGCCCAGCACAGGGCGCGCGGCAGCGACTCCACGAAGCCGCCCAGGTGCTCGGTGACCACTGCCAGCGACCGCTCGTCGAGCCGCACCTTGGCGTAGGAGAGGTCGTCGTCGTTGAGCAGCACGACCGCCGGGCGCGCCCGGCCGACCAGCTCCGGTACCTCGGTCAGCTCGCCGTCCACGTCCAGCTCGATCCGGTCGGTCCGGGTGAGCCGTCCGTCGGCCAGCTCGTACAGGCCGATCGCGATGCGGTGCGGGCGCAGCGTCGGGGAGCCCTTGGCGCCCTCGGGCAGCTCCGGCGCCTCCTGCCGGACGCCGAAGGAGGTGATCACACCGCTGTCGTCGGTGCTGATCTCCGGGCGCAGCACGTTGATGCCGGCGGTCTCCAGCCACGCCTTCGACCAGGCGGACAGGTCGCGGCCGGAGGTCTCCTCCAGCGCGCCGAGCAGGTCGGTGAGCCGGGTGTTGCCCCAGGCGTGCCGCTTGAAGTAGGCCTGCACGCCGCGGAAGAACTCGTCCTCCCCGACGTACGCGACCAACTGCTTGAGGACCGAGGCGCCCTTGGCGTAGGTGATCCCGTCGAAGTTGACCAGGACGTCGTCCAGGTCGCGGATCTCCGCCATGATCGGGTGCGTCGAGGGCAGCTGGTCCTGCCGGTAGGCCCAGGTCTTCATCTGGTTGGCGAAGCTGGTCCAGGCGTGCGGCCAGCGGCTGCCCGGCGCGGACGCCTGGCAGGCGATGGAGGTGTAGGTGGCGAACGACTCGTTCAGCCACAGGTCGTTCCACCACTCCATGGTGACCAGGTCGCCGAACCACATGTGGGCCAGCTCGTGGAGGATCGTCTCGGCCCGGGTCTCGTAGGCCGCGTCGGTCACCTTGGAGCGGAACACGTACTGGTCGCGGATGGTGACCGCGCCCGCGTTCTCCATCGCGCCGGCGTTGAACTCCGGCACGAAGAGCTGGTCGTACTTCTCGAACGGGTAGAGGAAGTCGAACTTCTCCTCGAACCAGTCGAAGCCCTGCCGGGTGACCTCGAAGATGGCGTCCGCGTCGAGGAACTCCGCCAGCGAGGGCCGGCAGTAGACGCCCAGCGGTACCGTGCGGCCGCCGTCCGCGGACCGCCAGTTGCTGTGCACGGCGTGGTAGGGGCCGACGATCAGCGCGGTGATGTAGCTGGAGATGCGCGGCGTCGGCGCGAACTCCCAGCGGTTGCCGGACGGTTCGGGCGTCGGCGAGTTGGAGATCACCGTCCAGCCCTCGGGTGCGGTCACGGTGAAGGCGAACGTCGCCTTGAGGTCCGGCTGCTCGAAGGAGGCGAACACCCGGCGGGCGTCCGGTACCTCGAACTGGGTGTACAGGTAGGCCTGCTGGTCGACGGGGTCGACAAAGCGGTGCAGGCCCTCACCGGTGTTGGTGTAGGCGCAGTCCGCCACCACCAGCAGCTCGTTCGCGCCGGCCACCAGGCCGGGCAGGCTGATCCGGGAGTCGGCGAAGACACGCGCCACGTCCAGCGCTTCGCCGTTGAGCGTGACCTCGTGCACGGTCGGCGCGACCAGGTCGACGAAGCTCTCCCCGGCCTCCCGCGCCTGGAACCGCACCCGGGTCACCGAGCGGAAGGTGCCGCCCTCCTGAGCCCCGGAGAGGTCCAGCTCGATCTCGTACGCGTCGACCTCGAGCAGACGCGCGCGCTCGCGCGCCTCGTCGCGAGTCAGATTCGTGCCAGGCACCTGGGATTCTCCATCCTGTCGTCATCGGCCGGCGGTGCCGCCATCCTTCCACGCCGCCGCGGGACGAGTGTTCTCACCTGGGCTGGACGAGCAGGTAGGTCGCCGGCGGGCGGTCGTCGGCGGTCATCAGCGCCGTGCGCAGCAGCGACAGCAGGTCGTGCGGGCTGTCCCGCAGCCGCTCCGGCGTGGGGCTGACGACGGTCACCCCCAGCTTGGCCAGCGTCTCCCGCTGCCGGGCCCGGCCCGGCCACAGCGCCGGCGTCGCGGCCGGGCGCTGGTGCGCCCGTGAGTCGATCTCCACGGCGACGCCCTGCTCGGGCCAGTAGGCGTCCAGCACCGCCAGCCGCGGCCCTCCGGGCTGCCGCAGCTCCACGTTCCAGCACGGGTCGGGCAGCCCGCCCTCGGCGACCAGCCGGTACAGCCGGGACTCGGCGAGCGCCCGGCCCTCCGCGAGCAGCGTGTCCACCGCGTCCACCACCTGCGGGCGGGACAGCAACCGGGCGCGACCCAGCTCCCGCACGATGGCGTGCGCCTCGCAGTGCCCGTCCCGCACGGTCTCCGTCAGCATCCGCCGGACCTCGTCGGGATCGGTGAGCCGGCCCACCGCGTCGGCCAGCGCCCGGGCCACCGGGGCCACCGCCACACCGTGCAGGTCCACCGCGTTCGGCAGGCTGTGGGTGCGCAGCACCCGCGCCCAGCCCGTCGACCGGGGCCGGCGCGCCCGCGGCACCAGCACGTCGATCTCCGCGAGGTCGGCGATCCTCGGCACACAGCGGAACCCGTGCAGCGCCAGCGCCGCGAGCCCGCTCACTATCGGACGCGCCTCCGCCGAGGGAGGCGTACAGGCGTGGGTCCCGGCCGCGTACAGGAGCACGGCGCGCAACCGCTCCTCGTCCGTCGGGCGGCCGGGGTGCAGCAGGAACACCCCGGGCAGCGGCGTCTGCCAGGGACCGCCGGGACGGCAGCGGCCCTTCGCGACGGCGGCGGAGACGCCCTGCGCGCGGAGTCCGGCCGTGGTGACGACCCGGCGCGAGACGTCCGAGAGGTGGCTCAACGGCCGGGGGGAGAGCGGGGTTTCTTGGGTCATGACCCTTCGATGCCCGGTCCCGGGGCGGCCTCCAACCGGCTGTTACACAGCTGTCGGCAAATCCGGACCCCGCTGTCCTCAAGTCCGGAATGTCCCGCACGACCGTACGAACCGGACACCGGTGTGCGGGCGGTGCGGGCCCGGAAACGCCGCCCGGCCCCCCGAACACGCGGACGGCGTTCGGAAGGCCGGGGGAAGGCCAGGGCAGAGCGGCGAGGAGCGGGGCGTCAGCCGGCCACCGCGTCCCGCGCCTGGGCGCGCAGCGCGCGGGCCAGGTCGTCACGGGCCTCCAGCACCAGCCGGCGCAGCGCCGGCGCCGCGCGCCCCTCGGTCTCCGCCAGCCACGCGTCGGTCGCGGCCAGCGTGCGCTCGTCACCCTGGAGCATCGGGAACAGCCCGCGCACGATCGCCATGGCGATCTCGATCGACCGCTCCTCCCAGACGCGTTCGAGCACCGTGAAGTACGTCGACGCGTACGGCGCCAGCAGCTCCCGCTGCGCCGGCTGGTCGAACCCGGCGATCGTCGCCTCGACCAGCGCGTTCGACAGCCGGTCGGACTCCACGACCGCCTCCCACGCCTCCGCCTTGACCTCCGCCGACGGCCGGGACGCCAGCGCGCGCACCTGGTGCCGCTTGCCGGAGGCGGTGTCGTCCCGCAGCAGCTCGGCGGCGACCTCGCTCTCACCGGCCGCGCCCTCGGCGACCAGCGCCGCCAGGAACGTCCAGCGCAGCTCCTGGTCGACGTCCAGACCGGCGACGCTCGTGGTGCCCGCCAGCAGCTCCCGCAGCAGCGCGAAGTCCTCCGCCCGGCAGGCGACGGCGGCCAGGAACCTGGCCCACGCCAGCTGGTGCCCGCTGCCCGGCTCGGCCGCCCGCAGCTCCCGCTCGGCGCCTTCGGCGAGCAGGTCGCCGGCCGCCCGCCGGTGCCCGGGGACCACGTAGTGGGTGATCGCCGAGCGTGCCCAGGCGTGCAGCATCTGGAGCACGCCGACGTCCGACTCGCGGCCGCCGAAGCGCAGCACCAGGGCGAGGAAGTCGCGGGCCGGGAGCAGCCCGTCCCTGGTCAGGTTCCACACCGCCGACCAGCACAGGGCGCGGGCCAGCGGGTCCTCGATCGCGCCGAGGTGCTCCCGCAGGGTCGCCAGCGACCGCTCGTCGAGCCGCGTCTTGGCGTAGGTGAGGTCGTCGTCGTTGACCAGCACCAGCTCGGGCGCGGTCTCGCCGACGAGTTCGGGGACGACCGTGCGCTCACCGACGACGTCGGTCTCGGCACGGGCGTACCGCACCAGCGGGCCGTCCGGCGTCTCGCGGCGGTACAGCCCGATCGCCACCCGGTGCGGGCGCAGCACCGAGCTGGCGCCGGCGGTCTCCTCGGCGGCCTGGAGCACCGCCAGCTCACCGAGCCGCCCGTCCTCGCCGATCCGCACCGAGGGGGTGAGGGTGTTGACGCCCGCCGTCTGCAACCAGGCGCCCGCCCACTCGGCCATGTCCCGGCCCGAGGTCTCGGCGAGCACCGACAGCAGGTCGGCCAGGCGCGTGTTGCCCCAGGCGTGCCGCTTGAAGTAGCGCCGGGCGCCCTCCAGGAAGGCGTCCTGCCCGACGTAGGCCACCAGTTGCTTGAGCACCGAGGCGCCCTTGGCGTAGGTGATCCCGTCGAAGTTCAGCTTGGCCGCCTCCAGGTCCGGGATGTCGGCGGTCACCGGGTGCGTGGAGGGCATCTGGTCGGCGCGGTACGCCCACGCCTTGCGGCGGTTGGCGAAGGTGACCCAGCCGCTGGTGAAACGGGTCGCGCCGACCTGCGAGAAGGTGCCCATGAAGTCCGCGAAGGACTCCTTCAGCCACAGGTCGTCCCACCACTCCATGGTGACCAGGTCGCCGAACCACATGTGCGCCATCTCGTGCAGGATGACGTTCGCCCGGGCCTCGTAGGACGCCTGCGTCACCTTGCCGCGGAAGACGTACTCCTCCCGGAACGTCACCAGTCCGGGGTTCTCCATCGCGCCCAGGTTGTACTCGGGGACAAACGCCTGGTCGTACTTGCCGAACGGGTACGGGAAGTCGAAGTGGTCGTGGAAGAAGTCCAGGCCCTGCTTGGTGATCAGGAAGACGTCCTCCGGGTCGAAGTGCCGGGCCAGCCCCTTGCGGCAGAGCACGCCGAGCGGGATCTCCAGCGTGCCGCCGTCCGGCAGCGTCCGCTTGTAGCTGTCGGTGACGTGGTGGTACGGGCCGGCCAGCACGGCGGTGATGTACGTCGAGATCGGCTTGGTGGGCGCGAACCGCCACCGCGCCAGGGAGTCCGCCAACGGCTCGGGCTCGCCGACCCGGTCGGAATTGCTCAGCACCGTCCACCCGGCCGGCGCGACCACGGTGAACGTGAACGGCGCCTTCAGGTCGGGCTGCTCGAAGTTGGCGAAGACGCGGCGCGCGTCGGCCGGTTCGTACTGCGTGTAGAGGTAGGTCTCGCCGTCCTCCGGGTCGACGAAGTGGTGCAGACCCTCACCCGTGCGGCTGAAGGCGCAGCGCGCGTCGACCGTCAGCTCGTTGACGGCCGCCAGGCCCTCCAGCCGGATCCGGGCGCCGTCGAAGACCCGGTCGACGTTCAGCGACTCGCCGTTGAGCGTCACCGAGTGCACGTGCGGAGCCACCAGGTCGACGAAGGTCGAGGCGCCCGGCAGCGCGCTGCGGAACCGGATGGTGGTGGTCGACCGGAAGGTGCGGGGACCCTCCTCCGGCGGCGGCGCCACCGCTGTGCGCAGGTCCAGAACGACCTCGTACCCGTCCACGGTCAGGAGCTTCGCCCTCTCGTGGGCCTCGTCACGGGTCAGGTTCTCTGCGGGCACAACGCGACTCCTCGTCTCGCATAGCGAACAATCGGGCCCCAGCATGTCATGGCGTCCCCGCCGCCAGGAGGGGGTCCCGGAGCGGCCCGGGCGCGCCGTCGGCGGGAATGGCCGCCCGGTGGTAGGTGTTTCCCCTGATACCACGCCGCCGTCGTGGCGTGATGTGCTGCCCAGTGAGGAGTGGACGTGTCCGACAAGACCCCCGCCGACTTCTGGTTCGACCCGCTGTGTCCGTGGGCGTGGCTGACCTCGCGCTGGATGCTGGAGGTGGAGCGGGTCAGGCCGGTCGAGGTGCGATGGCACGTGATGAGCCTGTCCGTGCTCAACGAGAACAAGCTCGACGAGATCCCCGAGCGCTACCGCGAGCTGATGAAGACGGCCTGGGGCCCGGTCCGGGTCTGCGTCGCCGCCGAGGAGAAGTACGGCAGCGAGGTGCTCGGCCGCCTCTACACGGCCATCGGCACCCGCTTCCACAACGGCGGCGAGGAGCAGAACGCCGAGACGCTTCGCGCCGCGCTCACCGACGCCGGCCTCTCACCCGACCTGGCCGACGCCATGCGCTCCACCGAGTACGACGAGCGGCTGCGCGAGTCCCACCGCGAGGGCATCGACCTCGTCGGCCAGGACGTCGGCACACCGGTGATCGCCGTGCCGGGCGCCGACGGCGAGCGCATCGCCTTCTTCGGCCCGGTTGTCACCCCGGCCCCCAAGGGCGAGGCCGCCGGCCGGCTGTGGGACGGCACGCTGCTCGTCGCCGGTACGCCGGGCTTCTACGAGATCAAGCGCACCAGGGACGCCGCCCCCTCGTTCGACTGAGTCCCTTGTCCGAGCACACGGAAGGGGCTCGCACCCGGGGATTCCCCGGGCGCGAGCCCCTTCCGCATGCCGTGCGGGCCACCCCGTCCGATCCGGACGGGGGCCGGATCACGGAGCCAGGATCAGCGAGTTGGCGCGCTCCTTGGCGGCGGTGTAACGGGCGGCGACGTCCTGCCAGTTGACCACACGCCACATCGCCTCGACGAAGTCCACCTTCTGGTTCCGGTACTGGAGGTAGAAGGCGTGCTCCCAGGCGTCGAACACCAGGATCGGCACGGAGCCCTGGCCCACGTTGCCCTGGTGGTCGTAGACCTGTTCGACGATCAGCCGACCGCTGACCGGCTCGTACGCCAGCACGCCCCAGCCGGAGCCCTGCGTGGTGGCGGAGGCCTTGGTGAGCTGGGCCTTGAACTTCGCGAAGGAACCGAAGGACTCGGCGATGGCGTCGGCCAGCTCGCCCGTCCCGTCCTTCTCCAGCGGCTCGCCGCCGCCGTCACCGGTCATGTTCTGCCAGTAGATGGAGTGCAGAATGTGACCGGAGAGGTGGAACGCGAGGTTCTTCTCCAGGCCGTTGATGGAGCCCCAGTTGTCCTTGTCCCGGGCCTCCTCGAGCTGCTCCAGCGTGTCGTTCGCACCCTTCACGTACGCCGCGTGGTGCTTGTCGTGGTGCAGCTCGATGATCTCGCCCGTGATGACCGGCTCCAGCGCGGAGTAGTCGTACGGGAGTTCCGGCAGAGTGTAGACGGCCATGCGCTTAGTTCCCCTCCGAACGTCAATGCACATCGCTTGCAGGGCGACGTTATCAGCCGGAACGGAACGCCGAACGGGGCGACCCCACCGTAGGGGGCCACCCCGTCACCCGTATGGCCAGCGGCGCCTGACGGCCGCTCGGAAGCGCCGGTTCAGTCCCCGGCGACCGGCGCGTCGGCCCGGTCCGCCGCCGGCTCCGCACTCCGGGACAGGCGGCGCTGGCGCAGCAGACCGACCGCCGCGAGCGAGAGCGTGAGACCGGCGGTGAAGAACAACTGCACCCGGGTGTCGCCGTCCCGCAGCATCAGCAGCAGGATGCCGAGCATGCCCGCGAGCGCCAGCCAGGTCAGCACCGGGAACGCCCACATCCGCACGACCAGCTTCTCCGGCGCCTCCCGCTCCAGGCGGCGCCGGCTCCGCAGCTGGGAGAAGGCGATGAAGCCCCACACCACCAGCACGGCCGCGCCCACCATGTTCAGCAGCCAGGTGAACACCGTGTCCGGCCACCAGAAGCTGAGCAGCACCGCGAAGAAACCGAACGCCGAGGAGGCCAGCACCGTACGGCGCGGCACGCCGCCGCTCACCTTCCCCAGGACCGCCGGTCCCTCGCCGCGCGCGACCAGCGAGTACGACATCCGGGAGGCGCCGTAGATGTTGGCGTTCATCGCGGACAGCAGCGCGATCAGCACGACGACCTTCATGATCTCGCCGGCCGCCGGAATGCCCAGGTGGTCCAGCGTCGCCGCGTACGGGCCGTCCTTGATCGACGGGTCGTCCCACGGGATCAGCGTGACGATCACCAGCATCGAACCGACGTAGAACACCGCGATCCGCCACATCGCCGTCCGCACGGCCTTGGCGACGCCGCGCACCGGGTTCTCCGACTCGGCCGCCGCGATCGTCACCGTCTCCAGACCGCCGTACGCGAAGATCGACGCCAGCAGGCCGATGACCAGGCCGTTCGCGCCGTTCGGGAAGAAGCCGCCCTGCCCGGTGAGGTTGCTCGCGCCCGGCGCGTCCGTACCCGGCAGCCCGCCGACGATCGCCAGACCGCCCAGCACCAGGAACGCGACGATCGCCAGCACCTTCAGCGACGCGAACCAGAACTCGTACTCACCGAAGTTCCGCACCGACGCCAGGTTCGTCCCGCAGAACACCGCCATGAACAGCGCGACCCACATCCAGGCCGCCGTGTCCGGGAACCAGGTGAGCATGATCGTGGCCGCGCCGATCGCCTCGGCGGCCACCGCGACACACAGCAGCACCCAGAAGATCCAGCCGGCCGTGAAGCCCGCCCACGGGCCGAGCGCCCGCTCGGCGTGCACGGAGAACGAACCGGACGCCGGATGCGCGGCGGACATCTCGCCCAGCATCCGCATCACCAGCATCACCAGCAGGCCGGAGACCGCGAACGCCAGCACGATCGAAGGTCCGGCGGCCGCGATACCGGCCCCCGACCCCACAAAAAGGCCGGCGCCGATGACGCCGCCCAACGCGATCATGGACAGATGGCGCTGCTTGAGGCCGTGTCCGAGAGTGGAGCCGGACTCCGGGGTTCGCCCGGAAGGGGTGCCGGCGGGAGTGCCTTCGGCGGGTGACGCCTCGGGCAGGGTCTGGGAGGAAGACATGGAGGTCCAGGGAGAGGAGCGGGGGGAGAGGCGGAGCGGATCACTCCAGACCAACGGCCAGTGTGAGCGAGCCGGCCGCGACGTATCAATGGCGCACGTCACTGTCCCGGCATCCGGACACCACCGTGACGGTACGCGACCGTCACCCCACCCGCCCCACGCCGCGTATTCCGTCGGACCGGCACAACGTCAGCTCCCCGCTTCTGTCGCCGACGTCACGGACACGCGCGCCTGAGCAGGGATAACGTCGCCGTGTCCGCTGTCCCACCGACCCCCAGGAGCCCCTGATGAGCGCCCTGACGCCCACCGCGCACGCCCGGCCCGGAGCCGTCCTCGCCGACCTGCTGCCCGCCACCACTACCGCCCGCTCCCGGGTCCGCGACGCGGCGCTGGTGCTCGGCGGAGCCGTGCTCACCGGGCTCGCCGCCCAGATCGCCGTACCGCTGCCCGGATCCCCGGTACCGGTCACCGGACAGACCTTCGCCGTGCTGCTCGTGGGCGCCGGACTCGGCGCCGGCCGTGCCTTCCTCTCCCTCGCGCTCTACGTGCTCGCCGGCGCCGCCGGCATGCCGTGGTTCGCCGAAGCCGGCCACGGCGTGGCCGCGCCCTCCTTCGGCTACGTCCTCGGCATGCTGCTCGCCGCCACCGTCGTCGGCGCGCTCGCCCGACGCGGCGGCGACCGCGGCGCGCTGCGCACCGCCGGCACGATGGCGCTCGGCACCGCCCTGGTCTACGCCGTCGGCGTCCCGTACCTCGCGCTCGCGACGGGCATGAGCGCGGGCGCGGCGATCGCCGCGGGCCTCGTCCCGTTCCTGATCGGCGACGCCCTGAAGGCCGCACTGGCCATGGGCGCCCTCCCCACGGCCTGGAAGCTCCTCGGCCGGCGGGACTGAACAAGCGAAGCGCCGGACGGGCTGAAGTCAGCCCGTCCGGCGCTTGAGGACGAGCGGCCGCCAGGCCGCGATACGGGGTCCGGGGCAGCGCCCCGGTTACGGGAAGGGGC
>NZ_WMLF01000090.1 GCF_014156695.1 Streptomyces durbertensis
GTTCGGGGGAGGCGTCGGGTCGGGGGAGTGGAGGCGCGCCCCGAAGGACTGGTGTGAACGGGCGCGTTGGCGGTGCAGGCAGGCGACAACGCATCGGTCCGGCGGCACGGCGGGGATCGTCAGCAGATGTACGCGCAGCCCGAGGCGGGTGAGGGCGTGGGACAGGGACGCGCCGCAGGCGGCGGCGGTCGCGCGGTCGGCGCTCTCGGCGGGAAGCTCGCCGGACCAGCTGCGGCGCAGCAGGTCGTGTTCCCACAGTTCGGCGGCGGCGTGCTCGATCGCCGCCGCCCGGCTCCGGTGGGCCGCGAGACCCGCGGAACCGGCGCGGAAGGGCGAGGCGTCGCCGTGCGGCGGGCGGTGGCGGAGGAAGACCGCGCCGGCCGGCAGGAAGAGGCGGTCCCCGGTGAGCAACGAGCAGCCCGCCACCCACAGTTGTCGGACCGCCCGGGACTGCTCGGCGCGCGCCGGCGGGTGCAGTGCGGCCGGGTCGAGGGCCGGGACGCCGTGCCGGCGCAGCCGGTCGTGGCTGGTGAGCGCGGTCGCGTCGGGGAGGCCGGGGTCGGGCAGCGGGCCGCGGGCGTTGGTCCGCGTGGCGTGGGACTCGACGTGGCGGCCGGTCAGGATGTTGCTGGTGCGCTCCACGAGTTCGGCGAGCGCGCGGACGCGGACCTCCTTGGGGTTGTCGCCCGCGGCGCCGCCGGTCACCACCGGGGCGCCGACGGTGGGGTCACCCGCGCCGAAGTCGGCGGACCGGGCCGCGGTTCGGGCGAAGACGACGTCCTCGGCCTCGGGAAACGGGCGGAACACCTGGACGGGCCAGGTCCCCGCCGTTGTCATCGCCGGACCACAGGGCCGTGCGGCGGTGCGGCGAGCGCCGCGTGCGTCTCGTCCAGCACCGCCGCGCCGACACCGGTCAGCCGGGTGCGCTGGGTCTCCAGCGCGGCGGCGAGCTGCACGGCCTGGTGGCGCAGGCTGCCGTACCGGTCCCGGACGGCGGGCGGTACGGCGTCGGCGTCCGCCGCGTTCGGTGCGGCGGCCGCGTCGAGCATCCGGCGGTAGAACTGGGCACAGCGGACGAGGGCGACGAGTTGCTGGAAGAGCACGTCGAGCGGGCGGGGATCGGCGTGGAGTGGCGCGTCCGTCGCACGATCTCCGGCGGCCGGTAGGAGGAACGGCGCGCTGACGGCCGCGGCGTTGCACCGGCTGCGGGTCCCCTCGTGCACCAGCGCCTCGGCGCAGCTGACCGTGCCGGGCAGGCCGCGGGGGCTGTCGTGCAGCCGGCGGCGGTTCAGCAGCACGGCGCCGTGCACCCGGAAGTCGGTGTGGCCTTCCACTCCGGGGCCGTCTACCAGCGCCAACGCCACTGTCACGGAACGCAGTTCGTCCAGCATGCGGACCCAGCGGCGGTCCAGCAGCCGGATCGCGGCGGTGACCCGCACCTGGTCCTCGGGACGCCAGTCCACAAGCGCGGTCGGCCGTTCGGAACGGCCGACACCGGGCGGTCCGGCCGCGAGCGCCCGCCGCAGGCACTGCCGCAGATGCGGCGCCGGCGCGGCGAACGCCGGCCAGCGGTGCTCCGGCGCCTGCGCCGCCGCGGTGGCGAGCAGCGCGGCGGCACACCCCGGGCCGGGACCCTCACCACGCGCGACGGCGTGTGCCAGAGCCACCACGCGCGGGTCGCGAAGCGCCCCTGAGTCGACCGTCGGCACGGGAACGCTGTCCGGCAAGGCACGGCGCAGCGTGACCCGGACCAGCGCCTCGACGGCGTACTGGTCCCGGGCGGCGGCAGCGGCGTCAGGGCGTATTCGCAACGGGCGACCTCGGGTGCGGGTGCGACTGGACAGAGGCTGAACTGCGGGCGGGCGGAATGGTTGGCGGCCGCGCAGGCGACGTTCTCCAGACTGCGGTGCGGCGCGTGGGCCGCCAAGCGGCAAACCGGTCGGCGGGATATGGGGGGCGGGGATCAGCTCCGCGTGCGCTTTACGTGTTGTAGTCGTACGGTCACGGTGTGGATTGGTGGTGGAGGTCGGGCTTCGGCGACGGTCCTGGGGTGCCCGCTGGCTTGTTTCTCGGCCATGGCCGGTGAAGACGGGCCCGGCGGACTGGCCGAAACCGTGCGGTACGGCGCGCGGCGGGTTGCGGCGTCGCCTCGCCCGGCGCCGGCCCTCGTGGGCCGCCGGTTCCGGAGCCCTGGGACGGGTGTGCCAGGGTGTGTCGTACCGGCCTGACCAGCCGGGATCAGGTTCGGCCGTGCGGTGGGCCGGTGGGCGCGGGCCCGCCGACCGCGACGGCTGTCGGCGTGAGGGGGGACCGTGGCTTCGTGCGCGGTGGACGGGCGAAGTGCCGAGGCTTCCGAAGGGCGAAGGGCGCCGACGGCACCGGGTCGACGGCGGGCGGCCTGGCGAGCCGGAGTACTCGTCACCGTGCTGGCGGCGTCGCAGCAGCTGATGCTGGCGGTGGGCGCGGGCGGCTGGCTGCCCGGCTGGCAGCCCTGGCCCCTGCTGCTGCTTGCGGCCCCACTGCTGTGGTGGGGAGGCGGCGTCCGGCGGCCGACGGCCGACGACCCGCCGGGCCGTGCGCCGCAGGCCGCGCCCGGCCGGTCGGCGGACACCAGAAAACCCCCGGGAGGCCGTACCGGACCTCGGCTGTCCGGCCGGTGGCTGGGGGCGGCCGGGCTCGGCGCCGTCCTCTCCCTGACCATCGCCGTATGGGCGGCGTTGCAGGACCACGAGCCGTGGATCGGCCACGAGGAGGCCGTCTACGCGAACAAGGCACGCTCGTGGACGGACGGCGGTCCGCCCGACGCGGGTTGGGGGCCCTACCGGCCACCGGGCCTCCCGCTTCTCGGAACGCTCGCCCTGCGCGTTCATCCGGACGTCGGCGCCCTGCGGACGGTGACGTTGGTGCTGGCGCTCCTCACGCTCACGGTCGTCTGGCTGGTCGCCGCGCGCTGGACCACTCCCGTGCGGGCCGCGCTGGTGACACTGCTGGTGCTGAGCGGCCTGGGGTTCCTGCGCCGGATGCCGGAGTTCCTGACCGACATCGGGGCCACCGGGCTCCTGCTGGTGGTCGTCTACCTGGTGACGAGGGCTCAGGAGAAGCCGGACTCGCGGGCGCTGCTCCTGCTGCCGCCCGTGGTGCTCGCGGCCTTCTACCTGCGGTACGGCGTGGTCGGAAACCTGTGCGCGATCGCGTTGGCGGCTCTGCTCGCGTACGGACCACGGGCGTGGGCCGCCCGCGCACGGCACCTGGCGCTCGCCGCCGGGCTGATCCTCCTCGGCATGCTGCCGCACTTCGTGCAGGCGACGGCACTCACCGGCTGGCCGCTCGGGCTCATCACCTGGGCGACATCCCAGGCGGAACGCTCGTTCGTCGGCGACGGCCTGCTCTACTACCTCGCGATCTTCCCCTACCGGCTCGCCGGTGACCTCGGGGCGGTGGTGATGGTCGCCGGCCTGGTGGCGGCGGTGGGCGCGGCGCGACGGCTCCGGGCCGCCCGGGGCGTGAAACTCGCTGAGGGCCGGGCGGGCGTTGAGGACCGGCGGCAGGTCTTCCTGGCCGCGACCGCCGTGTTGCTTCCGGTGGTGCTCGGGACGGCCACCGACGGCGAGCCGCGCTTTGTCTACCTGTCGGTGGTGCTGCTCACCATCCTGGGCGTGCAGGCGGTCGCGACCCGGGCGGGCGAACGACGGCGCCCGATCCTGGCCGCCATCACCGGCATGGCCGCGCTCACCGTGCTGGGCACGGTCCAGGTGGTCGCACACGGCGCGATGCCGGGCCCGACCGCGCAGAACCGGTCGACGGTGCCGGTGGCCCGCGCGGTGGCCGCCGAGGCGGGTGGCCGGCCGTGCCTCGTGGTCACCGGCTATGTCCCGGAGACCGGCTGGTACTCGGGCTGCGACGCGGTGACCTACCGGCAGTACCGACGGCTGCCGAAGCGGCCACCGGCCGACGTCGTCGTGCACTTCGTCCGCTACGAGCGGGGGCGGCTTCAGCCCGACGCCGCAGGCGTGGCGCGGCTGACCGAAGGCCGACCGTCGCGGACGTGGCGGCTGCCCACGGACGGTTCGCTGGGCGCGGCGACCGTCGTCACCCTCCGCTGAGCGCCCGCTCGCCCACCGGGGGTCGGCCCCCGGCGGGCCGGCCGGCCCCGTCGTTCGGCGCGATCCGAGCGCTGAACACGGTCTCACCCGTCCTCCGCCGCTATGTTGGAGACGACGCCACCGCCGACCGGTTCGCCCGGCCGACGAGGGGACGCGAGGTGCACCGGCCGGCCGGCGACGTCCCGCGTGCTGATGCCTGCTCAGCTCCGCCACCCGACGGAAAGAACAAGCACACTGATGGAAGCCGCCGCCGTCACCACACTCGCCGACCAGCTCAGGGCCGGACTCGACGCGAGCGCCGTACCCGGCCGCGCCGAGGGGGAGAAGCGCTACCTCAAGAGCGACCTCGACCACGTCGGTGTGCCGGTACCCGCCATGCGCCGACTGGTGAAGACCTTCACCCGCGAGCATCCGGACCTCGTCAGGGCCGACGTGATCCGGCTCGCGGAGGAACTGTGGTCGCGACCCGTGCACGAGCACCGCTCGGTCGCCCTACTGGTTCTCGACGTCCATGTGCACCTCCTCGTCCCGGACGACATGACGCTGCTGGAGCGGCTGCTGCGGCAGTGCGGCACCTGGGCGCACGTCGACCTGCTCGCCCCGACGGTCGCCGGCCGTCTCCTGCTCGCCCACCCCGAGGTCGAGCCCGACGTACGGCGATGGGCCGCCGACGAGGAGCAGTGGGTCAGGCGTGGCGGACTGCTCTCCTTCCTTCCCGGCCTGCGTCAGCAGGCCGACTTCCCCCGGTGGTTCCCCGTCTTCGGCGAGGTCGCCGACCCGCTGCTCACCGACGACCGCTTCTTCGTCCGCAAGGCGATCGGCTGGATGCTGAGGGAAGGCACCAAGCACCATCCCCAGCCGGTCACCCGCTGGCTCTCGGACCGCCTGGACCGGGTCTCCGGCCTCACCCTGCGCGAGGCCGTCCGCCGGCTTCCGGAATCGGATCGCACCCCCCTTCTGGCCACTCACGCGGCCCTCCATCCCCGCGTCCGCAAGTGACCGGCTCCCGCGCCACCGTGGTCATGGCGGCCACGACGGTCACGAGGGTCCTGACGGTCACGAGGTGAGCGTGGTGTGGAGGCGGCGGGCCTCGCTCACCTGACGGGACCGGGTGGTTCGGGCCGCGAGCGCCGCGAGGCCCGGCAGTTCACCCCTGGCTCCGGCGGCGGCCGCACAGTCTGCGGCCGCTGTCAGCAGTTCGGTTGTGCCTCGCGGGAGAGACTCCTCGGCGAGCAACGGAGGCGGCAGCCCCGCCAGCACCGCCCACGCGGTGGCGGGCGCGCCCGCGTTGCCGGCCGTGGCCAGGGCGTCCGCCAGGCGATTGATCTTCACCGCCCGCAACGCCGGCAGCGCGGCCGAGGCGGCCTCGGGCCGGGTCAGGAACCCTGTGAAGAACTCCGGGCGCGTGACCGGCCCGGACGGTGTGAGGCCGCCCGACGTCTCCAGCCCCAACGCCGGACCGTGCGCCGAGGAACGCAGGGCGGGCGGCCGGGCGTATGCGTACACCTGCTCGGATCGAGTCATGCCGGAAAGGTAAGTGCGGCCACTGACATCCCGCATCGGCCTGCCTCAGCCTGTGGACAACTCGGCGCCGTCCGGCTGTCAGGACGTCAGGGGGCGTCGGTTTCGGTCGGTTTTCCGCGCAGACGGACCGGCAGGGCCGTGAAGCCCTGGAGGGGGATGGAGCTCAGCCGCTCCGGTGTCCCGGCCGGCGCCACGTCGGGGAAGCGACGGAAGAGCGCCCGCAGCGCCGTGGCGGTCTCCAGCCTGGCGAGCTGCGTGCCGACGCAGTGGTGCGGCCCTCGGCCGAAGGCCACGTGCGCCGACCTGGTCGTCCGGAAGTGGAGGAACTCGTTCGGGTGATGGTGGGTTTGGGCATCGCGGCCGGAGGCGAAGATGCTCGCGAGGACGGGCTCGCCCCGGCCCACCTCGACGCCGGCGAAGACCGTGTCGGCCACGGCATAGCGCAGGAGGGCATGCCGGATCGGCGAGGAGTACCTCAACCCCTCCTCCGTGACGTTCTCCCATATCCGCGGGTCCTCTGACGCGAGCGCGGCCGCCAACTGCGTGGGATGGGTCAGCAGAGCGTGGAGGGTGTTCACGATCGAGTTGACGGTCGTCTCGTGTCCCGCGATGAGCAGGAGGTAGATGGTTTCGACGAGTTCTCTCTCATCAAGCGCGTCGCCGCCGTCCCGTGCGGCGATCAGCTCGCTGGTCAGATCCCGGCCGGGAGCCGCCCGCTTCATCTCGACCAGAGCCGCCACCTGGTCGAAGACCTCCTTCATGGCGGTGTGCGCGCTCTGTGCGGCGCTGTCGCCCTGAGGCGGACTGACAAGCCGCTCGAAGGGATCGCGCAGCTCGGCCACGAGGGAGTCGGGCGCACCGAGGAGTTCGCAGATCACGCGGATGGGCAGCGGCCGGGCGTAGGCCTCCCGCAGATCCACGACCTCCTCCGCCCCGGCCGTGGCGAGGTCGTCCAACAGCTCGTCCGCGACGCGCTGCACGCGGGGCGCCATCGCGGCCACGGGACTGCGGGAGAACGCCTTTCCCACCAGCGTCCGCAGCCGTCGGTGATCCGCGCCGTCCTGGTGCAGCATCGCGGCCCCGCGTACCAGCGCGATCAGCTCCCAGCCGTCGGGTATGCGGCCGTCCGCCAGTTCCGTCCAGTGACGCGGATCCTTGCTGAGCTCGCGGCTGCCCAGCACCAGGCGGCAGGTCGGGAGGTCCGTCGCGGCCCAGGCGGCCACCCCGCCCGGTAGCTCCACCGGGACAAGAGGTCCGAGGGCGAGCAGCCGCTCGGCCTCCGCCACGGGGTCGGCGTGCGGGTCCAGCGGGAACAGGCGGTGCTGTGACAGGCTCACGGGTCCTCCACGGCTCGGCGGTTCGACACCCAGGGGCGCCGAGGCGGTGGCGCCGAGTCAACCTTTCCCGGGCCGCCGCACCCGCGAACCCCGCCGCGCTTCAGCTGTCCCGGGGGGAGGCGAGGGCATGCGCCACGAGGGCGTTCGCGTGGCCGTGGCCGAGGCCGTGCTCCTCCTTGAGCCACGTGACGAGCTCCATGTGCGCGGCCAGCGGCGAGGAGCTGATGATCTCCAGCCACTCCTCGACCGGCCGCCCGTACTTCTTCTCGATGGAGGGGAAGTAGCTGGCGGGACCCTTCACAGGGTTGGCGGTCATGCGGCACGTCCTTTCCGTCGTCGCCCCGGCGGGGGCGCGGGTGACGGCGGACGGTCCGCCGTCACCCGGTATCGACGGACAAGGCGCGGCTTTCTCATCGCCGGCCGGGCGGGGGTGGTCAGGGAGTGAGGCGCGGGACGGCGCTCAGTGCTGCCGTGTAGGCGGTGATCGCGGGCTCGGGTTGCCGGCCGAGGAGGTCTGGCAGTGCGTTGTGCGTGACGCCCGTGCCGTCGAGGAAGCCGCCGGTTATGGCCGAGTACGTGCCCGTGATCATCGGGACCTGGAGGGCGGGCAGCCCGCCGGGCGCGCCGATCGCCGCGCGGACGGCTCCGAGCGAGCCGGGCCGGTACGTCGCCCCCATGGCCCTTGCCAGGTCCGCGCCGCCGAGCGGGTCGGTGCCCACCAGCTCGTAGGTCCGCCCCGCGTGCTCGTCCGGGGCGGCCACCACCCGGGCCGCGGCCTCCGCGAGGTCCGCGCGGGCGACGGCGGCCAGCCGTCCCTCTCCGAGGGGCGCGGTGATGACGCCGTCGGCGTCGGGCGCGGCGATCATGGCGAGGAACTCGGCGTACAGGCCGTTCCGCAGCACGGTCCACCGCAGTCGGCTGCGCCGCAGCCGGCGCTCGGTCCAGCGGTGGGCGAGCGCGTACGGCAGGTGGTCGCCGTCGCCGCTGAGGCTCGTGTAGACGAGGTGCCGCACCCCGGCCGCCTCGGCGGCCGAGACGACCGACTCGTGGCGGGCGAGGACCACGTCGTCCTCGCCGAAGCCGGCCGAGATCATCAACACGGTCTCCACGCCGCTCAGGTCGAGCGAGGACGGGTCGTCGAAGTCGACGCGTCGCTCGGCACCCGAGCGGGGCGCCCGGGTGCCGAACACCACGTCGTCACGGTCCGCCAGCTGCTTCGCGACGAGTCCGCCCAGGGCGCCCGAGGCGCCGGTCACCAGAATCACAGGAAGTCCTTTCGATCACGCGTGGTTTCATCCTGAGCAGTCCCGTCCCGTCGCGTAAGGAGGCACTTTCGTGTCAGCAGGGCACACCGCGGTAACCACCCCGGCCCGATCCGCAGTGATCGACGAGCCGGTGATCACCTGTGACACGCCGCAGGAGGAGTGCGGGGTCCGCGACGTCCTGGACCGCCTGGGCGACCGCTGGTCCGTCTACGTGATCGTGGAACTCAACTCCGGCGTGAAGCGGTTCAAGCAGCTGCAGCGCGCCATACCGGGCGGCATCTCCCAGCGGATGCTCACTCTCACCGTGCGCCGCCTGGAGCGCGACGGGCTGGTGAAGCGCACGGTGTACGCGACCGTCCCGCCCCAGGTGGAGTACGAGCTGACCGAGTTGGGGCACAGTCTCACCCACCTGGTGAAGGCGCTGGCCGACTGGTCCATAGCCCACCGCCCCGCCATCGCCGCGGCCCGCGAGGAGTGGGACGCGGAGAACCCGGGCTCGTCCGTCCGCTGAGCCCCGGAACGGCCCCTCGTCAGGGTGCCGTGAGGGTGAGCACGGTGTTGTGGCCGCCGAACCCGAGGGAGTGGCTGAGCGCGAGGTGGATGGTCTGCGCGCGCGCCGTACCGGCGACGACGTCGATGCCGGAGGTGTCGGCGTCCGGGGCGGTGTGGTTGGCGGTGGGGGGAGCGGTGCCGCGGCTGATGCTGAGCACGGTGAGCGCCGCCTCGATGGCGCCGGCGGCTCCCATGGTGTGCCCGAGTGAGCCTTTGGCGGAGGTGACGGTCGGTGGACGGCGTGCGTAGAGGTCCCGGATCACGGCCGCCTCCACGGCGTCGTTGAGACGGGTGCTCGTGCCGTGCGCGTTGACGTGGTCGACGTCGTCCGGGGCGGCCCCTGCCTGGGCCAGTGCGATTCTGGTCGCCGCCCGCAGCCCGGCGCCGGCGGGGTGGGGCGCCGTGGGGTGGTGGGCGTCGCCGGTGGCGCCGGCCCCGGCGAGAACGGCCAGCGGACGGCCGCGGCGGGCGATGCAGTGGGCGCGGCGTTCCAGGACGAGGACGCCGCTGCCCTCGCCGAGGACAAAGCCGTCGCGGTCGCGGTCGAACGGGCGCGAGGCGGCGTCCGGTTCGCCGGTGCGTCGGGACAGCGCGCCGAGCTTGGCGAAGGCGGCGACGCACAGCGGGGTGGCCATGGCGTCGGTTCCGCCCGCGACGGCGATGTCGCAGGCTCCTGACCGCAGGAGCAGGCATGCCGTGATGAGGGCGGTGGCGCCGGACGCGCACGCCGTGGAGGTCTGGAGGGACGGGCCCGTGACGCCGAGTTCGAGGGCGAGGTGGCCCGCGGCCATGTTGGGGAGGAAGGAGGGGAGCGTCATGGGGGAGAGTGCTCGATGGCCGCCCGTCAGGAGCTTCCCGTGCTGGGTCTCCAGGGTGGCGATGCCGCCCGCGGCGGTGCCGATCACCACCGCCACTGCGGCCGGGTCCCAGTCGGCGGTGTCGAGCGCGGCCGAACGAAGTGCCTCCCGGGCGGCGGTGGACAGCAGGCGGGTGGCGCGGTCGTGCCGCCACGCCGCTCCCCGGCCGGCGTCGGGCAGTCGCGCCCGGGAGGAGAGGTCGACGGGCAGGCCCTCCAGCGCGGGGTCGTTCTTCGCGGTCGGCAGGCCGGAGCACACCGCGTCCCAGGTCGGTTCCGCCCCGGCGCCGGACGCGGTGACCATGCCGATACCGCTGACGACGATCTCCTCCGTCACTCGACGACCTCCGGGGGCGCGGCGGCCCCGGGGCCCGGCGCGGTGCCGCTCCCGGGGGAGCCGTCCCGGTCCTCGTCCGCTCCGAGGAGGCGGACGACCGCGCGGCTCACCTCTCCGACGGTGGTCTCCCCGCTGGCCTCCGAGTCGTCGAGGGGGACGCCGAGTTCCTCCTGGAGGGTGACGAGGAGTTCGACGACGGCGAGCGAGTCCAGTTCGAGGTCGGCGAGGGTGGCGTCGTCGTCGATCCGGTCGGCGGGCACCTCGAACTTCTCGGTGAGGACGGTGGAGAGGACGGTCATGGCGTGCTGACGGGTGGATTCCATGGGTGGCTCCTCGACAGGTCGGGGGTGCAGAGCGGTGTGGTGTCCAGGTCGTGCGGCGGTGGTTCCGCGCGCGGAACGGCGGTGGGCCAGTTGAGGGCCACGGACGCCCAGGTGAGGCCGCCGCCGAAGGCGGTGAGCAGGGCGCGGGCGCCGGCCGGCACCGCGCCGTGCACGTCCGGGTCGGCGAGGACGAGGGGGATGGAGGCGGCCGCGGTGTTGCCCAGCGTCCGGATGTTGCCGTGGCGGTGTCGCGGCGGGATGCCGACGCGGTCGGCGACCGAGTCGAGGATGCGCTGGTTGGCCTGGTGGGCCACAAAGGCCTCGACGGTGTGGGTGGGCCAGGCCGCCTCGTCCAGGGCGGCGCGGGCCGAGCGGGTCATGTGGCGGACGGCGTGCGCGTAGACGGCCCGGCCGTGCATCCTGAAGTGGTGCGCGTCGGGGGAGGGCTGGGGCAGGCCGCGCGGGTGGCGGGAGCCGCCGCCGGGGACGGTGACGAGGTCCTGGCCCGCGCCGTCGGCGCCGAGGTCGGTGGCGACGACGGCGCCCGGCTCGTGTGCGCGGCCGGCGCGGAGCAGTACCGCGCCCGCGCCGTCGCCGAAGATCGGCGCGGTCGTCCGGTCGGTGCGGTCGACGATCGTGGTGTAGGTGTCGGCGGCGATGACCAGCGGGGTGCGGCACGCGCCGCCCCGTACGAGGGCGGTGGCGGTCGCCAGGGCGTACAGGAAGCCGGAGCAGACGGCGTTGACGTCGAAGGCCGGTACGCCGCCGAGTCCGAGCCGGTGCGCGACGGAGGGGGCGGTGGCCGGGCAGGGATGGTCCGGGGTGGTGGTCGCCAGCAGCACCATGTCGGGGCGGCTGTCGTCACCGGCCGACGCGAGCGCGGCCCGCCCGGCGCCGACGGCCAGGTCGCCGGTGCTGGTGCCGGGGTCGACGTGGCGGCGGTGGGTGATGCCGGTGCGTTCGCGGATCCAGCGGTCGTCGGTGTCCAGCCCGCCGGACGCCACGACGGTCCGGTTGTCGACGATCCTGGGCGGCAGGCAGGCGCCGATGCCCGCGATCACGGCGGTGGAGTCGGTCAGCCGCATCGTGGTCCTCTCGGGTGCGGGTGCGGGTGCGGGTGCGGGTGCGCGGGCCGGGGCCGGGTGCGGTGGCTCACGCGGCGGCGAACGGGGAAGGCGGCTTGGGGTGTCCGGCGAGCCCTCCGTCGGGCACGGCAAGTCCTCCGTCGACGACCAGCGCGTGCCCGGTGACAAACGAGGAGGCGGGCGAGGCGAGGAAGAGGGCGGCGCCGACGATCTCCTCGGCGCTCGCCCAACGGCCCAGCGGCACGTGGCTGGTGAGCCAGTCGGAGAGGGGTCCGGTGGCGCTGGCGAACGCCGTCATGTCGGTGAGGACCCAGCCGGGGCAGAGGGCGTTGACCCTGACGCCCTGGCGCGCCCAGCCGACGGCGAGGCTGCGGGCGAGGGAGACCTGGGCCGCCTTCGTGGCGGCGTACGCCTCCATCATCGGCGTGCCGACGAGGCCGGCGACCGAGGACATGAGGATAAGGCTGGCCCGCTCGGACCGGCTGAGGTGGTGGTGGGCCGCGCGGCAGAGCGCGGCGGTCGCGTTGAGGTTGACGGCGACGACCGTCTCCCAGTCCTGCTGGTCGGCCGCCTCCAGCGGCACCAGTTTCGGGCTTCCGTCCTCGGCCGTGGGCAGGGTGCCGGCGTTGTGCACGACGACGTCCAGTCCGCCGAGTGCGGAGGCGGCCTGTTCGACCAGGTCGGTGGCGGCGCCGGGGCGGGCGAGGTCGGCGGCGACGGCGACGGCCTTCCGGCCGCGTTCCTCGACGGCCCGGACCGTGGCGTCGAGCGCGGGCAGGCTGCGCGCGGTGAGCGCGACGTCGCAGCCGGCGTCGGCGAGGCCGATCGCCACGGCCTTGCCGATGCCGCGTGAGGCTCCGGTGACCAGCGCCCGGGCGTCGTCCAGTCGGAAGAGGTCGAGAGCGTTCATCAGAGGGCTCCTTCTCAGTGGGTCGCGGTCGTGGTGGCGGTGTCGGCGGCGGTGTCGGTCGCGGTGGCGGTCGCGGGGAGGGAAGGGACGGCGGGCGCCCCGCTCCAGGTGAGCAGCGCGTTTCCCCAGGTCATCCCGGCGCCGAAGACGGCGAGGACGATCCGGTCGCCCGGCCGCAGGCCGTGGCGGGCCGCGGCGGCGGCCAGCGCGTAGGGCGTGCTGGCCGCGCCGATGTTGCCGATCTCGTCACCGACGACGATGAGGCGTCCGGCGGGGATGCCCAGGTCCTCGCCGACGCGGCGCAGCAGCACCGGGTTGGGTTGGTGGGCGACGACACACGCCACGTCGTCGATCTTCAGGTCCTCCTGGGCGAGGGCGTCGGTGATCAGTCGGGGGAAGACCTCGGTGATGAAGCGGCTGATGGTGCGTCCGTCCATCCGGATGCGGTGGGCGCGGCCCTCGACCGTGGCGGCGTCGGCGGGCAGGCGGCTGCCGCCCGCCGGGATCAGCACCCGGTCGGCGAGGGTGCCGTCGGAGCCGAGTGCGAAGTGGCTGAACCCCTGGTCGTCGGGCACCGGTCCGAGCACGGTGGCCGCGGCGCCGTCCGCGAACAGCACAGCCGTCCCGCGGTCCGAGGGGTCGACGAACTTCGAGTACGCCTCCACCCCGACCACGACCGCGTACCCGGGGGCAGCCTCACCGCGCAGCCAGTCGTGGGCGACCTTCGCCCCGAACAGCCAGCCCGAGCAGGCCGCGCTCACGTCCAGTGCGACCGCCCGGGACGCGCCCACCAGGGCCTGGACCCGGCACGCGGTGGCGGGGCCGAGCTCGTCGGGGGTGGAGGTCGCGCAGACCAGCAGGCCGACGTCGGCGACCGGCACGCCGGCGGCGTCCAGAGCGGCCCGGACGGCGGCCGCCGCCAGGTCGGAGGCGGCTTCGCCGGGTCCGGCGACGTGGCGTTTGCGCACGCCGGTGCGTTCGGTGATCCACCGGTCGGTCACCCCTGCGTGGCGGGCGACCTCGGCGTTGGTGCGGACGGTGGGCGGCAGATGGGTGCCGACCCCGATGACGCCGATCCGACGGCGGTTCATGCGGTACCTCCCCGGTTCCAGGTGAGAGTGGCGGCCAGCGCGGCGTTGTGGTCGGGGGCGGTGAGCGGTGTACCTCCGACCTCCGGCGGATGGGCGAACGCCTGCAGCAGCAAAGGAAGTTGAGGCAGCAGCCGGTCGCAGAGCCGGTCGGTGACGGACGGGAGTTCCGCGACGTCCGCCGGCCGAAGGGTCCCCAGCGCCAGCAGCGGGCCGGACCATCGACGGGCGGCGGTGACCCCGTGGAGGGCGGCCAACGCTTCCGGCAGCCGGTGCGGGCCGGGCGCCGCGCCGGACTCGGTGGTCACGTCGTGTGCGGCGTCCTGGGCGAGAAGTTGGGCACCGTAGACCTCGCCCAGGTGTCCTGCGTCCTCCAGCAGCGGGTTCCACGCCTCGAACGGGTCGGTGGCTTTGCTGTCCGCCAGATGACGTGCCAATTGCTCGGTGAGCGCGTGCCGGTGGCGGCGGAGCACCGAAGGCCACCAGCCCGGTGTGCCGACCGGTGGGTCGTCGTCGGCGGGCGGTGTTGTCTGCCTGCCGGCACGGTGCTGCTCCACCAGCGTCCGGCCCACGTCGTAGAGGATGAGCTGGCTGTCGCCGCCGGCGGCGTCGAAGGCGTGGTGGAAGCCGTGGTAAGGCCCGAGGCGGTGCACGTCGAGGTGGCCGAGGAAGCCGCAGCGTCGCTGGCACTCGGCGGTGACACGGGCGGCCAGCCGCACACTGGCCGCCTTGTACGCCGCCAGCGGCTGGCTCACGGCCACCCACGGCGCGAATCCCGAATGCTCCGGCGGCCCTTGGGCCCCGACGGGTCCCGGGGCGGGGACGGCGGCGGAGGCGAGTGCGGTCCGCCAGGCCTGTTGGGCGCCGTGGGCGGCCCGGGTGAGGGCGAACGCGTCGGCCAGCGCTCCCAGCACGGCCCGCTGCTGCGTCCGGTAGGCGATCAGCGGCTCGCCCGGGGCCAGCCGGCCGTGACTCCGGCGCTGACGGGAGAGGTTGACGGCCTGCACGGCGGACTGCCGGCTGGTGGCGGCGGCGACCGCCGGCATCGTCGCCCACAGGCCCTGTCCGACGCGCAGCGTGCGCGGCAGGCGCTGCCCGGGCGAACCGGCCGGATCGTGGAAGACGCCGTCCTCGTTGATGCGCGCGCCGTCGGAGAGCCAACGTCCGTAGGGGAGTCGGACCCGGTTGAAGCGCACCTGCACGTAGTCCAGCGGAAGCGCGCCCAGGCCGATCGGGGAGGAGATCTCCACGCCGTCGGCCGGCCGTCCGTCGGCGGTCAGGTCGACCACGAAGCCGAAAACGCCCCGGTCCGTGCCGGCGGTGAACAGTCTGGCCAGGACAACGGCGGTCTGCGGCACGTCGAGCGTGCCGGCGCTGCCGAACTTCGCGGCCGCCGGGTGCGGGGTGTGCAGGACGAAGCCCCGGCCGTCCGGTGCGAGGTCGGCGCGGGTGCGGGTGGCGAGGTGGCTGCCCGCCTGCCCGACCTCGGTGACCAGGTAGACACCTTTGGCGCGCGCCGCTCTCAGGTCGTCGATCTCCTTCGCCAACTTGCTTTTTTCGTCGGAGAGATGGGCCATCGAACCCAGGCAGAGCACGTAGTGGACCAGGCCGGCCAGACAGAGGGAGGGGTCCGTCACGGCGGCCTGGGCGTGGACGGAGGCCAGTCGGGCGGGGTCGGCGAACGGGTCGGCGTCCGGCGGTAGCAGCGCGCCGAGCGCCCGCAGCCCGCGCAGCAGACGTTCGCCCGACGACTCGCCGAGAGCCGGTTCCCCGCCCGCCTCGTCGGCGGTGGCCGGCGCACCCGTGCGCGGGGGGAGCGCCAGGGCGGGCAGGGC
>NZ_WMLF01000900.1 GCF_014156695.1 Streptomyces durbertensis
CGCCCCGACCCCCGCACCGGCTTCGTCGGCCTGGCCCCCAAGGCCACCATCATCCCCATCCGCCAGAACGACGGCGAAGGCGGCGGCAACGCCGAAAACCTCGCCCAGTCCGTCGACCACGCCGTGCGGCAGGGCGCCGACGTCATCAACATCAGCCAGGACGCCGACCGCCCCCTCGGCCCCGACTCCCTCCTCTACCAGGCCGTACGGCGTGCGATCGACGCCGGCGTTGTTGTCGTCGCCTCAGCCGGCAACGACGGCGCCGACGGCAAACTCAAGGAGACCTACCCGGCCGCCATACCCGGCGTACTCGCCGTCGCCGCCTCCGACCGCAACAACGAGCGGGCCGTCTTCTCCCAACGCGGCCACTTCGTCGGCATCGCCGCACCCGGCGTCGACATCGTCTCCACCGTCCCCCGCGGCGGCCACTGCGCCGACAACGGCACCAGCTTCGCCGCGCCCTACGTCGCCGCCGTCGCCGCACTGCTGCGCGCCAAACACCGCCGCTGGACACCGCAGCAGATCGTCGCGCAACTCCAGCAGACGGCGGAACGCCCCGTCAGCGGCCGCGACCACCACATCGGCTGGGGCGTCGTCGACCCCCTCCGCGCGCTCACCGAGGACGAGCGCCCCCTCACCCGCCCGGTCGCCCGCGAAGGCGTCGAGAACGCCCC
>NZ_WMLF01000901.1 GCF_014156695.1 Streptomyces durbertensis
GGGTAGTAGATGGGCTGGGTCTGCTCGTCGTGGGACGGCATGATGGTGTCCTCCTCAGTAGTGGGGAGTCCGGGTCGGGATCGCTGGCGTGTGATCGCCCGGGGAGGCTTCGGCCTCTTCACCGGCCCCCGGGGGTGCTTCTCTCATCCCCGGGGGTCAGTGGAGCCGTCGAAGCTGCGGTTTCAGTCGAGGTTCCGCCCGAAGCGCATGGGCATGAGCGGCTCGCTGCGGGCGAGGATCGTCGGCGGGTGTGTGGGGCCGGGGTCGGGAAGCAGCTCGATGGGTTCGTCCTGCTGCTCGGTGAAGTCGAACGTGAACTCCACGGTGGTGTCCTTCTCTTCTGCGGTCATGCCGCGTTACGCGGTCTCGTCGAGGACGAGTTCGCCGTTGGCGATTTCCTCGTTGAGGAGATCGGCGATCTCTTGGAGCGTCTCGGTCTTGCCGGTGAGTCCGGCGGCCTTGAGCGAGCGGCGCGAGACCTTGCCGGAGCCGGCGCGGATGATGCCCCGGGCGAGGTCGCGAGCTTCGGCGAGCTTGACGTCGTCAATGTCCGGGCGTGTGGGCGGCGCCTGGTGCTCGCGGGGGTGAGGGGTGGTCCCCTGGGCGTGTCCCGCCTCGGGGTAGCGGTCCTCGGTGGAGGGGCCGTAGGTGGTCGGGCGGTGGG
>NZ_WMLF01000902.1 GCF_014156695.1 Streptomyces durbertensis
GTGAGCATGGTGCGGTGAGGGTGCTGGCCGTGGATGCGCCGGAGTTCGGTGAGTTCTCGGTGGTGCCGAAGGTGGACGCGGTGCAGGCGGCGGTGGCGGCGGTTTCGCCGGCGGCGGTGTTGGTGTCTTCCTCCGCGGAGGGGAAGGAGGTCGCGGCGCGGGTGGCGGTGCGGATCGGTTCGGGTCTGGTCACGGACGCGGTGGACGTCGAGGCCGGGGATGAGGGTCCGGTGGTGTCGCAGTCGGTGTTCGCGGCGGGGTTCACGACGCGGTCGCGGGTGACGCGTGGGGTGCCGGTGATCACGGTGAAGCCGAACTCGGCGGCCCCGGAGGCGGCTCCTGCGGCGGGTGCGGTGGAGGAGTTGGCGGTGGAGTTCGGTGAGTTGGCGCGGGGGACGCGGGTGGTCTCGCGGGAGGCGCGGGCGTCCAGCGGTCGTCCGGAGCTGACCGAGGCGGCGATCGTGGTCTCCGGTGGTCGGGGTGTGAACGGTGCGGAGAACTTCCGTGTGATCGAGGAGCTGGCGGACTCGTTGGGTGCGGCGGTGGGTGCGTCGCGGGCGGCGGTGGACGCGGGCTGGTATCCGCACACCTCGCAGGTGGGTCAGACGGGTAAGACCGTCTCGCCGCAGCTGTACGTCGCGGCGGGTATCTCGGGTGCGA
>NZ_WMLF01000903.1 GCF_014156695.1 Streptomyces durbertensis
GGCCCCGCCCGCCCGGGGCGCGGGCCGGGCAGTCGGTGTGCGCGGGGGTGCCCTGCGGGCCGTCGGAGGCCGTGGGCCTGGCCGGCATCGTCAGCTCGACCTCCTCCGAGGCAGCCGAGTACAGGCCGTCCGCGTCGATCGCCCGCACGGTGAAGCCGTAGCTGATGCCCGGCTCCAGGCTGCCGACCTCGGCGGTCAGCACCTGGGGCCCGACCGCGACCACGGCGGTGCTGGTGCCGTCCTGGAAGACCCGGTATCCGGCGACGGCGCCCCGCCCGGTGGCGGTGGCCTCCTGCCAGCTGAGGCGGACGCTGCTCGGCCCGGTCGCCTCGACCTCCAGGCCGCGCGGGGGCCGGAGTACCGGCGACAGCACGTCCGGCACCGGGGAGACCGCGCCCTGCCGGTCGTCCGTCCGGGGGTCCTGGGGACCGGCGGCGGAGGTGTGCCGGCCACCGGCCAGCACGGCCAGCGCCACCAGTGCGGCCACCGCGAGCACGGCCGACGCCACCACGGACGGTCGTGCGGCGCAGCGGGTGAAGAACCGACGAAGCACGGGTTACCTCCCCGACGGAGTCAGCGATGTCGGGACAATTGTCGTGTTCGTCCGACTTCCCCGCGCAACTCGACAGGCCGACGGCTCGCCGGGGAG
>NZ_WMLF01000904.1 GCF_014156695.1 Streptomyces durbertensis
TTGTCCGGGTGGGCCGGGTCGGGCTGGGAGTGGACCATCACCACGCCGGGGCGGGCGAACGCGGCGACCAGGTCGACGTGGCCCTGGGTGCCGTAGCGGCCGTAGTCGGCGGCGAGGCCGTAGGGAAGCCAGATCGCCTTCTCGGTGCCGAGGTGGGCGTGGATCTCGGCCTCCACCGCGGCCCTGGTCCGGCCGGGGTTGCGGCCCCGGCCGAGCTGCACGGTGTCGGTGAGCAGGACGGTGCCCTCGCCGTCGACGTGGATCGCGCCGCCCTCGTTGACCAGAGGGGTGCTGTAGACGGGCGTGCCGGCGAGGTCCGCGACGTGCCGGGCGATCTTCGCGTCGTGCTCCCAGCGGGCCCAGTCCTGGGCGCCCCAGCCGTTGAACGTCCAGTCGACGGCGGCGAGCGCGCCGGCGCCGTCGGTGACAAACGTCGGGCCGATGTCCCGCATCCACGCGTCGTCCAGCTCGCGCTCCACCAGTTCCACGCTGTCACCGACGTGCTCGCGGGCGCTGTCGGCGTCGCCGGGCGCGACAACAAGCGTCACCGGTTCGAAGCGGGCGACGGCGCGGGCGACGGCGCCCCAGGCGCGGCGGGCTTCGGCGAGCTCGTGCGGGCTGCCGAAGGTGGGGTTGGGGGC
>NZ_WMLF01000905.1 GCF_014156695.1 Streptomyces durbertensis
GTGCACCCCTCGTCCGTCCCGCCCTCGCCCGTGCACCCCTCGTCCGTGCCGGCCTCCGCTGTGCCGTCCGCGGCACGCCCGCCGCGCCCGTCCACCGTCCCGCCACCGGGCATGCCGCCGGCTGGCCGGCCCGACCCGGCCGCGCTGCGCGGGCCCGCCTATCACCCGGACGGGCCGCTCACCCCACCGCCGTGCCCGCCCGCCGACAACCCGCCGCACGGCCCCGCCGCGACCGGCTCCACGGCCACCGGCCCCGGGCGCGGCCGCGGCCGGCTCACCGCCGTCGCGCTGTGCCTGGTCCTCGGCGCCGGACTGCTCGGCGGCGCCGCCGCCGGCACCTGGCTGACCGGCTCCGAGACCGAACGCGCCGCCGGTTTCCACGCCGCCGCCGAGCTGTGGCGGGAGATCCCCGTCGACGACCTCTTCCCCCGCGAGCTGCGCGGTGACGGCGCCGGCCCCGGCGGCGCGGACCGCCGCTGGACCCGCCTGGCGGCGGCCCCCGACGGCAACTGCAAGCACGCCTTCGACGAACTGCTGGCCAGGGCGCTCTCCCCGGTGGGCTGCCGCCGCCTGGTCCGGGCCACCTACGTCGACGAGACCACCACCAGCGTCACCACCGTCGGCATGGTCTTCACC
>NZ_WMLF01000906.1 GCF_014156695.1 Streptomyces durbertensis
GTACGGGGGTGGGCGGCGGGTGCGGCAGACTGTGGGCATGACCTCGCTCAAGTCCACACTCAAGGACGACCTGACCACCGCGATCAAGGAGCGCGACGAGCTGCGCTCGGCGACGCTGCGGATGACGCTTGCCGCGATCACGACGGAGGAGGTCGCCGGCAAGTCCGCCCGTGAGCTCTCCGACGAGGAGGTGCGGAAGGTGATCGCCCGGGAGGCGAAGAAGCGCCGGGAGGCCGCCGAGGCGTTCGACAAGGGCGGTCGTGCGGAGCAGGCGGAGCGGGAGCGCGCGGAGGGTGAGGTGCTGGCCGCCTACCTGCCGAAGCAGCTGTCCGACGAGGAGCTGGACGCGCTGGTCGCGGACGCGGTGGCCGAGGCGAGGGCCGGTGGCGCGGAGGGTCCGCGGGCGATGGGCGCGGTCATGAAGATCGTGAACCCGAAGATCGCGGGGCGGGCGGAGGGCGGCCGGGTGGCGGCCGCCGTGAAGCGGGCGCTGGCGGGCTGACGCCGTAGCGGGCGGGTGCCCGCGCGGGAGGGACGGACGGACGGAATTCCACGACGAGGGCCCCGGGCCGGCGGAAGCCGGCGCGGGGCCCTCGTCCCGTGCGGGTCAGCGGCGCGGGGCCGCGGGGTGC
>NZ_WMLF01000907.1 GCF_014156695.1 Streptomyces durbertensis
CCCACCCACCGCACCGACGCCCCGCACCGCCTGCGCTGGTCCCCCGAACACGGCTGCACCGACATGGCCGTGGCCCGCGCACGTGCCACGGCCCTTCTCGCACCCGTACGCAGCCCCGCCCGGATCGACGCGACCACCCACGACGCCGCCGAGACCATCCTGCGCTGCTCACTGCACGCCGCGGCGGTCAGCGGTCAGCCGTTCCGCCAGGTCCACCGATGGATCGTCAGCGGCACGATGAACGAGGCCGTGCGGATACTGCGCAAGGGAAAGTCGGTCACGTCCGGCGCCGCCGGCGAACTCGAGGCCATGCTCATCAGCCACCCCGGACGCCGGGACGCCGCCACCGAGTTGATCCGCTCCGCGCTCGGCTCCCTCACGCAGCTCCACGTCCGCGACTCCTGCGCGGCCGGCAAAGCCGACACGCTCGCGCGGGAATCGTTTGTGTCCGAAGGGGGAACGCTGTATGTCATGGGCGAGTCCATCGAGGACCCGCGCCGCTCACCCGGCGCGATGCCGCTGGTCACCGCCCTCACCGCAGACGTGGTCGAGCACGGCCGCCGCATGGCCGCAGGGTCATCCTCCGGCCGGCTCGACCCACCAGTCACCCTCGTCCTGGACGGCCCCGCCAC
>NZ_WMLF01000908.1 GCF_014156695.1 Streptomyces durbertensis
CGCGGAGCAGCTGGCGGAGGCCACGGTCGGGCAGGTGCGGCTCCGCGTGGTCCGCCGGGGGTGGGTCGCGGTGCTGGGCGAGGGCGGCGACGACCTCGCCGACCCGGGTGACAAAGGCGGTCCCCATGCTGGAGCCGTAGTCCACGGTCTCCAGCGGAGGGCCGTCCACCGAGGCCGGGATCCAGCCGCGAAGGTGTCGGACCGAGCCGTGCAGGAGGAGGCGGCCGTCCTCGTCGCCGGGCTGGTCGACGAAGAGGACGAGGTCGCGGTGGGCGTCGGTGAGGGTCACGCAGCGGAGGGGGGCTTCGAACCGGACCCACTGGCCGGGGCGGAGGTCGGGCTCGCCGTACCACTCGGCGACGCTCTCCACGTGCTTGTGGACGTCAGCGAGGTGCCGGAGGCGGCCCCGCTCGCCGTCGGCGCCGGGCGCGTCCACGTCGATGCCGCCGAACGGCGTGGTGAGGCGGAGGGCGCCCGGGCGCGGGAGTCGGCGTGGCGGTGGGACGAACTGCCGGAGCTTGCGCTCGGAGAGGTAGACGATCTCGCGCATGGGGGCGGGCTCCGTCCGGTCGGCTGACCACCTGCACCTCGCATCCTGCCATCGCGGGTGACCGCCCGGCGACTCTCCGCT
>NZ_WMLF01000909.1 GCF_014156695.1 Streptomyces durbertensis
TCGGGATGCTGAGGGGGCGGGTCGGCGGGTTCACGGGTGCGGGTTCGGTGTGTTGCGTAGGTGCCTCGGGTCGCGCTGAGGGGCCTGGTTGTAGGTGCGTGCTTACTTCCCCTCAGGAGGCCTGGTGGCCAGTGGAACCGCACGGCCCGGCGTCTGGCACTCCGGCACGCGTGCGGGGTTGTTGGCGGTGATCGCCAGCTATGTGGTCCTCAAGGTGGCCGAGGCGGTGTCGGGTGGGGAACTGTTCGTACCGGTCGGGTGCGGGGACTCCTCGCTCAGGGTCGGGGCGTTTGCCGTCGCGGTGGCGACGCTCGTCTCGGCGGTGCTGCTGATCCTGCTGGGGTTTCTGCTCAGTCGCGTGATGAGGGCTCCGCGGAGGGTCTTTGCGGGGCGTGTCGTGATGGTCACCGGGCTGTTCGTGGTGGTTTCGCTGAGCTCGGGCGCTCCGGGCGGCACTGTGGCCGCGCTTGTGGTGATGCACCTGCTGACCGGCGTCTTTGTCGGTTCGGCGGTGGCCCTCAAGTTGGTTGAGGTGGACTTCTCGCGGCCCGACGGGGCGGTCGGCTGAGCGGGCGGGGCATGAGGCGGGCGCATGGCGCGTGCTCGGCGCTGGGGTGGGGATTGGTA
>NZ_WMLF01000091.1 GCF_014156695.1 Streptomyces durbertensis
CTGCCCCGCCGCGCCGGCCCGGTCGGCCGCCTCCAGTGCCGACGTCAGGCGGCGCACCTCGCGGCGCCATCTGGCCGCGTACGGGTCGTCCCGCCCGGCCCGCCGCGCGGCGCGCAGCACCTGCGGCACGTCACCGCCCCACGCCCTCGGCGGTTCCTCGCTCAGCAGCGCCACCACCTCGGCGGCGAGCCGGCCGCCCACCGCCTCGGCGCCGTCCAGCAGCGCCCGGGCCAGCCGCGGGTGCACCCCGAGGCCGGCCAGCGCCCGGCCCCGCGCGGTGACCCGGCCGTCGGAGCCGACCGCGCCGACGGCGCGCAGGGTCTCGCGGGCGGCCGCCATGGCGCCGGCGGGCGGCGGGTCCGGCAGGGCCAGCGAGGACGCGTCCGGATCACCCCAGCAGGCGGCCTGCAGGGCGAAGGCGGTCAGATCCGCGACCGCGATCTCCGGTGCCGGAAAGCGCGGCAGCCGGCTCTCCTCCGCCTGGTCCCAGCAGCGCAGCGCGACACCGGGCGCCTCCCGGCCGGCCCGGCCGGCACGCTGGGTCGCGGCGGCGTGGGAGACCCGCACGGTGGCCAGCGACCCCAGGCCCCGCGCGTGGTCCACCCGGGGTACCCGGGCGAGTCCGGAGTCCACGACCGTGCGGACGCCCGGCACCGTCAGGCTCGACTCGGCCACCGAGGTGGCCAGCACGACCCGGCGGGCGGCGCCGCCCGCCAGCACCGCGTCCTGCACGGCGGCCGGCGCGCGCCCGTGCAGTTGCAGCACCTCCCAGCCGGCGGCCGCGAGGTCGTCCAGCATGCCGGCCACCCGGCTGATCTCGCCCGCGCCGGGCAGGAAGCACAGCACGTCGCCGCCGTCGGCGCCGCCTGGCCCCTCGTCGCCCAGAGCGGCCCGGCGCACGGTGGCCGCGACGTGCCGCAGCAGCGCCGGGTCCACCCTGGTGCCGTGCGCCGGTCGCACCGCGGACGGCGGCGGCACATGGCGCACGGCCACCGGATGCGACTCGCCCCGGCCGTGCACCACGGGCGCCGGGGTGCCGTCCTCATCAAGGCCGGTCAGCAGCCGTGCCCAGCTCTCGGTGTCCGCCGTCGCGGAGGCCGCGACCAGCCGCAGCTCCGGCCGCAGCGCGGCGCGGACGTCGACGAGGAACGCCAGCGCGGTGTCGGCGTCCAGATGCCGCTCGTGGCACTCGTCCACCAGCACGACGTCCACCCCGGCCAGCTCCTGGTCCCGCTGGAGGCGCTGCAGCAGCACGCCCGTGGTGACGACCTCCACCCGGGTGGCGGCGCCGACACGCCGTTCGCCGCGCACGGTGAGGCCGACCGAACCGCCGGTGCGCTCGCCGAGCAGCCACGCCATGCGGGCCGCCGCCGAACGCGCGGCCAGCCGTCGCGGCTCGGCGACGAGTACCCGGGCCGGCGGCCGCCCGTCGTCCAGCAGCCCGGCCAGCGCCAGCGGGACGAGTGTGGTCTTGCCGGTGCCCGGCGGCGCGTGCAGCACGGCCACGCCACGCCGGTCGAGCGCGTCGGTCAGCTCGGGCAACGCCGCCCGCACGGGCAGCCGGTGGAGGGCTTCGGTTCGCAGCACGCCCCCAGTCTTCCGTGCCGCCGTCAGCGCGCGACGCCGCCCTCGGCCCGGCCGCTGCCTTCGGCCGGCCGGCCGTCGACCCGGCCCGGCGGCCGCGTCCCTCAGCCTCGGCCCGCGGCAGGGGCGTCGGCGACGCAGACGAAGATCGCCGTGCCCGGGATCAGCCGCCCCCGCAGCGGCGACCAGCCGCCCCATTCCTGGTGGTTCCACTCCGGCCATTCCGGCTCGACCAGGTCCAGCAGTCGGAAGCCGGCGCGGGTCAGCTCCCGCACCCGGTCGCCGAGCGTGCGGTGGTGCTCGACGTACCGGGCGCGGCCCGACTCGTCCTGCTCGACGTAGGGCGTGCGGTCGAAGTAGGAGGCCGCGACGGTCAGCCCCTCGGGGCCGGGCTCGTCCGGCAGCGCCCAGCGGATCGGGTGCGTGAGCGAGAAGACCCACCGCCCGCCGGGCCGCAGCACCCGCCGCACCTCCCGGAACACCTGTTCGGCGTCCGCGACGAACGGCACCGCGCCGTAGGCGGAGCAGGCCAGGTCGAACGAGGCGTCGGCGAGCGGGAGTCGCCCGGCGTCCGCCTGGAGCAGGGTGACGCCCCCGGCGCCGAGGCGCCGGGCGTGCTGGAGCTGCCGGTGCGAGACGTCCACCGCCACCGGCCGGGCGCCGCGCGCGGCCAGCCAGCGGGAGCACTGCGCGGCTCCCGCGCCGATCTCCAGCACCCGCTGCCCCGCCAGCCCGGCCGCCGGTCCGAGCAGACCGGCCCGCTCCTCGTCCAGCCCCTCGGGCCCCCAGACGAAGCGGTCGTCGCCGAGGAAGTCGCCGTGCTCGCGCTGGTAGTCGTCCGCGTTGCGGTCCCACCAGTGCCGGCTGGCCGCCACGCTCTCCGCCACGCCCGCGGGCCGGCGCACGGCCGTCTCGTCATCGGCGTCGGCGTCGGACTCATCGGCGTGGGCGGTGTACGCGGCGTCGGCACGGTCGGGCGTGTCGTACGCGTCGTCGGCGGGGTGATGCTGGTTCATGCGGTCCGTTCGGTTCGTCGCTCCGGGAGCCCCCGTGCCGGCGTGCGGGACGGTGGCGTAGGCTGACCGGTGCTTGTAGGTCGCGAGCGCGACGGAACGGGTGCCGTGCCGGAATCGGGTGATTGGCCCTGCCTGTGCTCAATCGTGCATTGACCCTTCCCCGTCGCGCCCGTATGCTACAAGTTGCGCTGCGGGCCTGCGCGCCTCGGACGGAGTAGGTCGCGCTTGCATCTGTTGTATGTCCCCTCGGTTGTCGAGGCGCTCATCCTCAGCCGTTCAGGCGGTCTCACCGCTCGGACGCTCAGGGAAAACGGGCGCTTCTCAGGCTGTCCGGCTTCGGCGGTGCGAAACGGGCTCACGGCGTAGCAGTACCTACGACTTTCATGTCCGTACCGGAGCCCTTTACCACATGACGAGCAGCACCGAGAGCACCGTGACCACCCCGCAGGTTGCGGTTAACGACATCGGTTCCGAGGAAGCCTTCCTCGCCGCGATCGACGAGACGATCAAGTACTTCAACGACGGCGACATCGTCGACGGCGTCATCGTGAAGGTCGACCGGGACGAGGTCCTGCTCGACATCGGTTACAAGACCGAGGGCGTCATTCCGTCCCGCGAGCTGTCGATCAAGCACGACGTCGACCCCAACGAGGTCGTCGCCGTCGGTGACGAGATCGAAGCCCTTGTCCTCCAGAAGGAGGACAAGGAAGGCCGCCTGATCCTCTCGAAGAAGCGCGCCCAGTACGAGCGTGCCTGGGGCACCATCGAGAAGATCAAGGAAGAGGACGGCATCGTCACCGGTACCGTCATCGAGGTCGTCAAGGGTGGTCTCATCCTCGACATCGGCCTCCGCGGCTTCCTCCCGGCCTCCCTGGTCGAGATGCGTCGCGTCCGCGACCTCCAGCCCTACGTGGGCAAGGAGCTCGAGGCCAAGATCATCGAGCTGGACAAGAACCGCAACAACGTGGTCCTGTCCCGCCGCGCCTGGCTGGAGCAGACCCAGAGCGAGGTCCGCCAGACCTTCCTCACCACCCTCCAGAAGGGCCAGGTGCGCTCCGGCGTCGTCTCCTCCATCGTCAACTTCGGTGCCTTCGTGGACCTGGGCGGCGTCGACGGTCTCGTCCACGTCTCCGAGCTGTCCTGGAAGCACATCGACCACCCCTCCGAGGTCGTCGAGGTCGGCCAGGAGGTCACGGTCGAGGTCCTGGACGTCGACATGGACCGCGAGCGCGTCTCCCTGTCGCTCAAGGCGACCCAGGAAGACCCGTGGCAGCAGTTCGCCCGGACGCACCAGATCGGCCAGGTCGTCCCCGGCAAGGTCACCAAGCTGGTTCCGTTCGGTGCGTTCGTCCGCGTGGACGAGGGCATCGAGGGCCTGGTCCACATCTCCGAGCTGGCCGAGCGCCACGTGGAGATCCCGGAGCAGGTCGTCCAGGTCAACGACGAGATCTTCGTCAAGGTCATCGACATCGACCTCGAGCGCCGCCGCATCAGCCTCTCGCTGAAGCAGGCCAACGAGTCCTTCGGTGCCGACCCGATGGCCGTCGACTTCGACCCGACCCTGTACGGCATGGCCGCGTCCTACGACGACCAGGGCAACTACATCTACCCCGAGGGCTTCGACCCCGAGGCCAACGACTGGCTCGAGGGCTACGAGAAGCAGCGCGAGGAGTGGGAGCGCCAGTACGCCGAGGCGCAGACCCGCTTCGAGCAGCACCAGGCGCAGGTCATCAAGTCCCGCGAGGCGGACGCCCAGGCCGAGGCCGAGGGTGCCACCACCGGCGGCTCGCCCTCGCAGGGCGGCGGCCAGGGCGGCGGCTCGTACTCCTCCGACTCCGGTGACGACTCCGGTGCGCTCGCCTCCGACGAGGCGCTGGCCGCGCTCCGCGAGAAGCTCGCCGGCGGTCAGAGCTGAGCCGACGGCACGCGCCGCGGGCCCAGGCCCCGGATGAGGTGACGGACCGACACCGGCCCGCCCGCCTCACCTGACGGCCGACCGAACAATCAGAGGACCCGCCTCCATCAGGAGGCGGGTCCTCTGCGTTTCCTCCGTTTCCTCCGGGGCCCTCCCGGGTCTCCTCCGGGAATGCGTGGCCGCCGGCCGTCGTTGACGCCTGCAGAGCAGGGACACGGAGGGACTGGAGCTGTGCGGGAAGCGCGCGAGTTGTTCGAATGGGAGCCGGCCGGGCTCCGGGAGGTCGACGAGATCCTGGACCGGGGGGTCGGCGCCGGGCTTGTGATGTTCTACCACTTCGAGGGCTTCATCGACGCCGGCGCCGTGGGCGAGCAGATCGCCGCCGGCCTGCTGGAGCACCACGAGTCGCGGACGGTCGCCCGCTTCGACGTCGACCGGCTGGTGGACTACCGGGCCCGCCGCCCGCTGATGACCTTCGAGCGGGACCGCTGGACGGCCTACCGCCGCCCCGAGCTCGCCGTGCGCCTGATGCGGGACTCCGCGGGCGCGCCGTTCCTGGTGCTGTCCGGGCCCGAGCCGGACGTGGAGTGGGAGCGTTTCACCGCCGCGGTGCGCACGATCGTGGAGCGGCTGGGCGTACAGCTGTCGGTGACCTCGCACGGCATCCCGATGGGCGTCCCGCACACCCGGCCCGTCGGCCTCACCCCGCACGGGACGCGCGCCGAGCTGGTCCCCGGCCAGCCGAGCTTCTTCGACGAGGCGCAGGTGCCGGGCAGCGCCGCCGCGCTGCTGGAGTTCCGGCTCGAGGAGTCCGGGCACGACGTGCTCGGCGTCGCCGCGCACGTACCGCACTACCTCGCCCGCTCCGCCTACCCGGACGCCGCGCTGGTCGCGGTGGAGGCGATCACCGCCGCCACCGGCCTTGTCCTGCCCAGGCTCGCCCAGGAGCTGCGCACGGACGCCCACCGCACGCAGAACGAGATCGAGCGCCAGCTCGCCGAGGGGGACGACGAGCTCGTCTCGGTGGTGCGCGGTCTGGAGCAGCAGTACGACGCCATCGCCGGCGCCGCCACCCGGGGCAACCTCGTCGCCGAGCCGGTCGACCTGCCGTCGGCGGACGAACTCGGCGCCGTGTTCGAGCAGTTCCTCGCCGACCGCGAGCGCGGACCGGGCGAGGGAGACGGCCGCCACGGCTGACGCGGTGGGTGCCGTGCGGGCCGTGTGGGTGCTCCGGCGCCGCAGCCGGCGTGGGGCCCCGTAGGGTGGGCGCATGCTGAGTGTGGGACTGACGGGCGGGATCGGCGCCGGCAAGAGCGAGGTCTCCCGCCTGCTGGACAGGCTGGGCGCGGTGATCGTGGACGCCGACCAGATCGCCCGTGAGGTGGTCGAGCCGGGTACACCGGGGCACGCGGCGGTGGTCGCCGAGTTCGGCGAGGAGGTGCTGCTGCCCGACGGCCGGCTCGACCGTCCGGCGCTCGGCCGGATCGTCTTCGGCGACCCGGCGCGGCTCGCCGCCCTCAACGCTATCGTGCACCCGCTTGTCGGCGCGCGGTCGGCGGAGTTGCAGGAGACCGCCCCGCCGGACGCGGTCATCGTGCACGACGTGCCGCTGCTCGTGGAGAACGGGCTGGTGCCGCTGTACGACGCTGTTGTTGTCGTGGACGCCGGCGAGGAGACGCGGCTGGACCGGCTGGTGCGGCTGCGCGGCATGAGCGAGGACGAGGCGCGTTCGCGCATGGCGGCCCAGGCCGGCCGCGAGCAGCGGCTCGCCGCCGCCGACTTCGTGATCAACAACGACGGGCCGCTGGCGGAGCTGGAAGCCCAGGTCCGCGAGGTGTGGCGGCGGCTGCTCGACCGTCGGACCGGCTGAGGACGCCACCCGCCTCGCCGCGGGAATGCGCGGCGTGCGGCGACCGTTGACCTCTGGGTAAGGAGGAGCCGTATGGCCAGCACGCCCGAGACGCACATCATCGACTACCGAGCCGCCGAGCACCTGCTCAACGCCAGGGACCCGCGCGGCGCCATCCAACTCCTGGACACGGTCATCGAGGCCCACCCCGAGCACCTCGGGGCCCGCCTGCTGCGGGCGCGGGCCTACTTCCTTGCGGCCCGGCTCGGCGCGGCCGAGCGGGAGTTCCGACACGTGGTCGACCGCGAGCCGGCCAACGCCTACGCGCACTTCGCGCTCGCCCGGACCCTGGAGCGGGCCAACCGGCCCGAAGAGGCCCGGCGGCACTTCCGGCTCGCCGCCGCGCTCGACCCCCGGCCGGACTTCGTCGCCGCCGCCGGCTTCGACGCGCCGCCCGGCCAGGGGTGACCCGAGAGCCGTGGGGAGCTGACGGACACAGGCGTCCAGGGCCGCCGCGCGAACCATCGATCACGGTTCGCGCGGCGGCCCTCCGACGTTCTGACGCGGTCCGGTCGGTGCGGCGCGTGAGGGCGCGCGCCGGCAGCCGGGTTCCGGAGCGGCGCACACCCGTGCCCACGGTGGTACGCGGCGGACCCGGCGGTGCACAAGGCGCCCTGTGCGGCGGAGACGCGGTGGCTTAGGATCACGCGGGGGCGTGCCCCCGTGTCCCGCCCGAACGCGCCCCGTTGGACGTGCCTGTGACCTCGCGCCAAGCCGCCGCCCGCCCCGCCGACTCCGCATCCGCCCTCGCGGCGCCGCGCCGAACTCTCCGGCGTGCCGCGCCTCTTGTCGTCGCCGCTCTGCTGCTCGGCGGCTGCGCCGCGCTGGAGGGCGACCCCGCCTCCGAGAAGCCGGCCGACGGCCGGCCCGCGTCGCCGCCGGCGGGAGGAGCCGTCGCCGCCCTGGCGGAGCTGTCCGTCAAGGAGTCGGCCGGCAAGGAGGGTTACGACCGGCGGAAGTTCGGCTCGCCGTGGGCCGACATCGACGGCAACCGCTGCTCCACCCGCAACGACATCCTCCAGCGCGACCTCGACGACGTGAAGCTCGCCGAGGACGGCTGCACGGTGGAGAGCGGCACCCTGACCGACGACCCGTACACAGGTACCACGATGGAGTTCACCCGGGGTCGCAGCAAGGTGGACATCGACCACGTCGTGGCGCTGTCGGACTCCTGGCAGAAGGGAGCAGCGGACTGGGCGCCGGCCAAGCGCATAGCCCTGGCCAACGACCCGCTCAACCTGCTGGCCGTCGAAGCCTCCGCCAACCGGCAGAAGGGCGACTCGGACGCGGCGGAGTGGCTTCCCGCCAACGAGTCCTACCGCTGCGAGTACGTCGCCCTCCAGATCGCCGTCAAGCAGAAGTACGAGCTGTGGGTGACGCCGGCGGAGAAGCAGGCGATGTCCGGCGTGCTCGACGGCTGTGCGGACCAGCGGCTCCCGGAGCCCGGTGACGCGCCGACCGAGGCCCCGGACCGCTTCTCGGCTCCCGAGTAGCCGCGCCGCCGGGCGCCGCCCGGTTGTTCGTCGGCGACAACGCGTGGACGGGCTGCCAACCGGCCTGCGCGCACGGCCGGTTTGGCGCCCGGGGCGCGGATCAATAGGATCCGCCAATGATCATAGGAAGGCGGTCGGCGGCGGCGCTCTGCGCCATGCTCGTCGGCCTTGGGGCAGCGGGACTGCCCGGTAGCGCGGCGGCCGAGCCGGTCGGCGAGGACACTCCACCGCCGAAGGTCAACCTGGTACTCGACGTCAGTGGTTCGATGCGGGCGAAGGACGTCGGCGGGAAGTCGCGGATGGCTGCGGCCCAGCAGGCGTTCAACGAGGTCATCGACGCCGTCCCGGACGGCGTCCACCTCGGCATCCGCACGCTCGGCGCGAACTACCCCGGCGAGAACAAGAAGTTGGGTTGCGTCGACAGCGAGGCCCTCTACCCGGTCGGGGAGGTGAACAAGACCGAGGCGAAGACGGCGGTGGCCACGCTGCGTCCGACCGGCTGGACACCGATCGGCTACGCGCTGCGCGGCGCGGTGAAGGACCTGGGCGACGGGGAGGGAACCCGCCGCATCGTGCTGATCACCGACGGCGAGGATTCCTGCGGCCAGCCCGACCCGTGCGACGTCGCGCGTGAACTGGCCGCCAGCGGCACCCAGTTGACCGTCGACACGCTGGGCCTGGCCGCCGACGACAAGGTGCGCCGGCAGCTCGGCTGCATCGCGGAGGCCACCGGCGGCACCTACACCTCCGTCCAGGACACCGACCAACTCTCCGACCGGCTCAAGCAGTTGGTGCGTCGCTCGGCCGACACGCCGCTGGAGAACCCGGCGCCCGCCGAGGGCGGCGAGCGTTGCGCGGACGCCCCCCAGCTCACCCCGGGCGTCTACGCCGACCGTGCCGAGTTCGGACAACACCGCTGGTACCAGGTTGAGTTGCAGCCCGGCCAGGAGCTGCGCGCCTCGCTGAGCGTCGCGGCCGACCGCGCCGTCGACCGCGACTACGCGGTACTGCTGCGGGCGGTCAGCGAGCGCGGCACCGAACTGGTACGCGGACGCGAGGCCGGCAGCGGCCGGACCGACGTGCTCTCCACGGGGCTGCGCTACCCGTGGAACGGCGAGGAGGAGCGCACGGTGTGCCTGGAGGCGTCCCACGCCTTCTCCGCGCCGGCGTCCGTCCAGCGCACGCCGGGACTGCCGGTGGAGCTCACCGTCGACGTCGTCGAGGCGTCGGACACCGCCGACGTGGCGTTCCTCGGGCTGGCCCGCGGCTGGGTGCCGGTCCTGCTGCTCACCGTGACCGGGCTGGCCGCCGGACTGCTGGCCGGCCTGATCGGCCGCCTGCGCAACCCCGCCAGGAGGGCCTGATGCGGACCAACCGTACGAGGCGCACCCCCCAGCTGAGGCGCGCCGCTCGCCTGCGCGTGTGGACGGCCGCGCTGGCGCTCGCCGGCACCGCCCTGATCGGCGGCGCCGCCCCGGCGCTCGCCGACGGGGACGACGGCGAGAACACCGGTGACAACGGCACGGTGACGGAGGCCGGCACCACCTTCCGCGGCGCGACCGTGCTCCGGGACGGGCAGGAGGGCAGGGCGGCGGCGTCCAGCAGCGACTACCTGTACTGGGCGTTCGGCGCCGGCGCGGGCCAGCGCCCCACGGTCTCGGCGACCGTCCGGCTGCCCGAGTCCTCCAGCCGCAGCGGCACCTCCCGCTGGCAGCTCTCGCTGCACGACGGCCTGCGCCGCGCGCAGCCCTGCGCGGCCGGCACCCACACCCGCACCGCCCGGCAGGACGCGGCCGAGGTCCGGCTGCGCTGCACGCTGCGGCCCGTGCAGCCGTGGGCCGACACCTGGTCGGAGGACCCGCTGCCCGGCGCGTACTTCGTGCGGGTGGCGGCTGTCGGCCTGCCGGAGCAGGACCGCGGTCTGCCGATCGAGGTCTCGATCGAGGTCGACGCCGGTTCCGCGGGCGGCGCCCGCCGGGGCGGCGGCGACCTGGGCAGTCCGCTGATCCCCTCGCTGCACGCGGGCACCGCGCTGGCCGGCGGTGACGGCGGTGACAGCGTCGAGGACAACACGGAGGGCCGCCGGACGCTGGAGCTGGCCGAGCCGGACGGCGGCTGGTCCGGTTCGTGGTGGTCGGACCGCTGGCTGTGGACCGCCGGCGGGGGAGTGGCCGGCGCGCTGGCCGCCGTGGGCGGATACCTGTGGGTCCGGCGCCCACGGGTGTGAAGTCCACGTGTGTGGACCCACGGGTGTGAACCCACGCGTGTCAGGCACGGTTCGGCGCGTTCCGGGAGCCCCGCGCTCCCGGAACGCGCCGTCCGGCGGGCGGACACCGGACGTCGGCCCGCCACCGCCGGGCAGTACCGTGAGCCCGGTGAACACACGAACGACCGTGACAGCCAACGCCGCTGACGCCCCGCCGCCGCTCGGCAGCACCGGCCCGACCGCCACCCGCGAGGTCTCCGGCACCGCCGTCGGCCCGGTGCGTACGGAGTACGCCCCCGACCCCGACGGCGATCCCGACCCCGGCGAGATCGTCTGGACCTGGGTCCCGTACGAGGAGAACGACGGCCGCGGCAAGGACAGGCCCGTACTGATCATCGCCCGGGAGGCCGGGGACACCGTCCTCGGCGTGCAGCTGACCAGCCGCCGTCGGGACGACGACCACGAGTGGGTGGGCATCGGCAGCGGCCCCTGGGACGCGGCCGGCCGGGAGAGCTGGGTCGACCTCGACCGGCTGCTGCGCATCCATCCGGCCGCGATGCGCCGGGAGGCGTGTGCCCTGGAGGTGACCAGGTTCGCCGGGGTGGTGCGCGGGCTGCGGCGACGCTACGGCTGGCGCTAGCCCCGGGCGGGGCGGTCAGCGCCCCATCACCAGACCGTCGTCGGCGGCGCCCCGACTGAGCACGGCACGGCTGATCAGCTCCCGGGCCCGCCGGTACTCGCCGGGCTCGTCCGCCCGTCCCCGGCTGCGGGCGAGGTTGACGATGTCCACGCGGGGGCGGTTCACCACCAGGTGCGGCACGTACTCCGCGCGGACCACCCGCCACGCCTCACCCGGCCGCTTCGGCGGGCGGAAGGTGAACCGGGCGGCGCTTCCCATGCTGCCGCGTGGGTCGCTCATCTCACCGACGAGCTGGTCGCCCATCCCGTAGACCACCCAGGTGCCGTTGACCTTCTCGTACGCCTGGGGCACGTGGGCGTGGGTGCCGATGATCAGGTCGATGTCGCGGCGGCCCTTGGTACGGGAGGCGGTGAGCCGGTCGGCGAGCCGCAGCTGGTCCTCGTCGGGTGCCTCCTGCCCCTCCGTCCCCCAGTGCGTGCTCACCACCACCACGTCCGCGCCCGCGCGCCGGGCGGCCCGGGCGTCGGCGATGATCCGGCGGGTGTTGATGAGATTGACCAGCCACGGTTTCGGCTTGGCCATCCGGACCGGATCCGTGCCGAAGCTGACGTTGCTGCCGTGGGTGTACGCGAGGTGGGCCACGCGGGCGTCGCCCGCCCGCAGGATCGGCGGGCGGGCCCGTTCGGTGGCCGAGCGGGCGGAGCCGACGTGCCGCAGCCCCGCCGCGTCCATCGCGTCGAGCGTCCGCACCACGCCCGCGCGGCCCGCGTCGAGGGTGTGGTTGGAGGCGGTGGAGCAGGAGTGGTAGCCGGTGTCCCGTACCGCCTGGGCGATCTGCGGCGGGGTGAGGAAGTTCGGGTAGCCGCTGAAGGGCCCGTTGGCGGCGCCGTAGACGGTCTCCATGTGGCAGATCGCCAGGTCTGCTCCGGCGAGGGCGGGGGCCGCGCCGGAGAGCATCCTGCGGAAGTCGTAGCCCTCCCCTCCGGCGTCCCGGCGGGCCTGCTCGATCACCGAGTCGTGCGGCAGGATGTCGCCGGTCGCCACGAGGGTGAAGCCGGTGCCGGCCGGCCGCACGGCGGTTGCGCCGGAACGATTCTGCTCGTTCTCGGTCGGCTGAGCCGCGTCCTGCCCGCGGCTCTGCGGCGGTTGCGGCGTACCGCCGCAGCCCGTCGCGCCGCCGAACACGGCGAGAGCGAGCGCCAGGGCCGCGGCGACGCGCGTGCCGGTGCTGAACCGTGCCACGATCTGACCCCCGTTCAGCGGACGATATGACTACTCCATTCCTCGGCCTCCTGATGGCGGCGCCGTGGTAGCCACACCGGGCACGTCATCCGCTCGGCGCACCGAAACCGGCCGGACGGAGCATCCCGCCCGGGCGGCGAGCGCGCACGGCGCCGCGACCCGCCCGGTGCTCACTCCGCGTGCCGGACCCTGATCCGGGACTGCTTGTGCGGCAACTCGTCCCACGCCGGCATCGGGTGGGCACGCAGCCCGTAGGACTCGGCGAGCGACAGCAGCGTGTGCGTGCGGTAGTAGAAGTCCTCCCGCAGCACCTGGTGTTCGGTGCCCTCCGTGCGGTTGTAGGTGAAGTCGAAGAACCCGCCCGGCGCCATCACCCGGCCGACGTGCGCGAAGCACTCGTCGATCACCTCCAGCGGGGAGTGCGAGAAGACGCTGTGCGCGTGCACCACCGTGAAGTAGCCGTCCGGCAGGTGCGCCAGCCGCAGATCCCGCACCAGCGTCAGATACGGCAGCTTGTCCCGCAGCCCGTACTCGGCGACCGTCTCCTGCGCGGCCAGCAGGATGTCCGGCGAGATGTCGACCCCGTGGTACCGGCCGGGGCCGAGGTGGTCGATGAACAGGCGGCCGGCCCGGAGGTTGCCGCAGCCGATCTCCAGCATGCGGTCCGCCGTGGTGAGACCGTTCGCGGTGAGGAAGTCGAACTGCATCCGGCCCAGCGCCAGCCAGCGGTCGTGGGTGGCGCTGCCGACCGCCGCCTCCGGGTTGCGGCTGGTGTCGTCCTTCATCACGGCGCGGTAGTACGCGATGTGGTCCCGGCCCGCCTGACCGCGCAGCCGCAGGTCGCGCACCAGGCGGCGCAGATACGGCCGCACCCGCTCGGGGTGCCGGGCGGCGTAGCGGATGCGGTGGCCGAGGGACGCGCGGTTGGCGCGGTGGGAGTCGGTGGTCTGGGCCATGACACTGCCTTTCGACGTGGGCTCCTGACATACGGTCGGCCGGAGGACGCGCCGACCGCGCTTCCGGCCCCCTGCCACAAGCGTGCTGTGTGACGATCGTTTTCACAGCACGGCGCGGCAGGGACCACCCGAGGAGGGCACACGTGGCGGAACGACAAGAGGGCCGGCGGCTGGAGGACATGCCGACGGACTGGGAGCGCGCCCTCGCGGTCGTCGCACACCCCGACGACCTGGAGTACGGCGCGGCGGCGGCCATCGCGCACTGGACCGACCAGGGCAAGGACGTCCGCTATCTGCTGGCCACGCGGGGCGAGGCCGGTATCGACGACCTCGAACCCGGCCAGTCGGCACGGGTGCGGGTGCGGGAGCAGCAGGCGAGCGCCGCGGTCGTCGGTGTGTCCGAGGTGGAGTTCCTGGACCACGGGGACGGAGTGATCGAGGAGGGTGTCGCGCTCCGCCGCGACCTGGCGGGCGCCATCCGCCGCCACCGCCCGGAGCTGATCGTCATGCTCACCCACACCGACACCTGGGGTCCCGGCTACTGGAACTCCGCCGACCACCGGGCCGTCGGCCGCAGCACCCTGGACGCCGCGATGGACGCCGGCAACCGCTGGATCTTCCCCGAGCAGCTCGCCGAGCAGGGCCTGAGGCCGTGGAACGGCGTGCGGTGGGTCGCGGCGGCCGGCGCACCGGACCCGACACATGTCCAGGAGGTCAGCGACCGGGACGTGGAACGGGCCGTCGCCTCACTGGCCGAGCACCGCGCCTACCTGAGCGCGCTCAGCGACCAGGAGCCCGCGGAGTACGCCAGGACCTTCCTCCAGGGAGTGCTCGAGGGCATGGCCGAGCAGACGGGCGGCCGCCAGGCGCTCGGCTTCCGGCTCTATCCGCGCTGACCGGCCTCGAAGGCGGGCGCGTCCGGGCCGGGCGTGTCCGGGGCGCCCGCCTCCGCGTCGGGCGCCCCGGGCTCGCGGCCCGCCGCCCGCCCGGCGGCCCGCCGCCCCAGCACGTCGAGCAGCACCAGCGCCGCGACCGGCAGCAGCAGCGCGGCGGCAAGCGCGTTCAGCCAGCCGTACCCGGCCTGCGCGACGACCAGCCCGGACAGCGCGCCGCCGGCCCCGGCCGCCGCGTTCATCGACAGGTCGGACAGGCCCTGCACACCGGCCCTGGACGGCTGCGGGACGCTGTCCGTCAGCAGCGCCGAACAGGCCACCATGCCCGCCGACCAGCCGAGCCCCAGCAGGAACAGGCCCGCCGCGCTCTGCCCGTGATGACCGCCGGCGGTGCCCGCCAGCGCGGTGGCGCCGCCGGTCAGCGCCACGGCCAGCCCGATGACGCCGAGCCGGCCGAGCCGGTCCGCGAGCCAGCCCAGCAGCGGCGAGAAGGCGTACATGCCCGCGATGTGCCCGCTGATCACCAGCCCGACCAGCTGGAGGTCGGCGCCGTGGTGGTGCAGGTCGATCGGGGTCATCACCATCACCGACACCATCGCGGTGTGCACGCCGGTGAGGGTGACGAGGGCGAGCCGGGCGCGCGGTGAGGCGGCCACCGCGGCCAGCGCGGCACGGATCGACCGGTCCTCCCGGTTACCGCCGCCGGCCTCGCCGGCCAGCGCCCGCGCGGTCAGCAGCGGGTCGGGCCGCAGCAGGGCCCACACCAGACCGGCGGCGAGCAGGAAGATCAGCGTGCCCCAGACAAACGGCCCCGCGGCCTCCGGCAGACCCAGCTCCCGCGCGCTGCGCCCGGCGGGCGCGGCGATGTTCGGCCCGGTCACCGCGCCGACCGTCGTCGCCCACACCACCAGGGAGATGGCCCGCGCCCGGTGCGCCGGCTCCGCCAGGTCGGCGGCGGCGAACCGGGCCTGCAGATTGGCGGAGGAACCCGCGCCGAAGAGCGCCATACCGGCCAGCAGCAGCGGGAAGCTGCCGACCGTCGCAGCCAGCACCACCACCGCGCCGCCGGCGGCCCCGAGGAGGTAGGCGAGGGTGAGGCCCGCGCGCCGCCCCCGGGCGGCCATCAGGGACGCCAGCGGCAGCGAGAGCAGCGCGGTGCCGATCACCGAGGACGTGGTGGCGAGCCCGGCGAGCGCGCTGGACCCGCTGATCTCCTCCGCCAGCACGGCGGCGAGCGCGATGGCCGTCGCCACCCCCAGCCCGCCGAGCACCTGGCTGGCCACCAGGACGGCCGTCGTACGGCGTCGCACGGCGGACAGGTCGTGCCCCGAGAGGGTCTCGGG
>NZ_WMLF01000910.1 GCF_014156695.1 Streptomyces durbertensis
GACGGGGCCGGGGCGCAGGTCGGCGGGGAGGGCGTCGACGCGCTCCCGCAGCCGGGCGCTCAGCACCTCCAAGTCCCGTTCGAGCCCCAACTCCCCTGCGAACCAGCGGAGTTCGTCGATGATCGGGTCGGTCGCCGCGCGGTCCAGCAGCGCGCGGTGGGTGCGCAGCGCGGACCTGAGGCGTCGGGACGCGACGCGCATCCGGTGCACGGAGTCCTCCCGGCCGCGTCGGACGGCCGGGTCGAGTGCGACGAGTGCGGCGGTCTGGGTGCGGACGTAGCGCAGTACGGCCTCGCCGGCGGTCCGCGGCGGTTCGGCGTCGGGGGCAGCGACGGCGTGGGGGGCCGGTGCGAGGCCGGTGTCGGCGAGGGCGCGGCGCAGTTTGGAGGGGGTGTCGGCGCGCCGGAGCCCGGCGGACAGCAGGGCCTCCTCGACGGCGTCGAGCAGTTCGGTGCCGCTTCCCTCGGCGAGTTCGACCTCGATCTCGGCCCACCGGGCGGTGCCCTGGCCGTCCTCCCGATCGGCGGTGACGCGGTCGCGTACCAGTTCGGCGAGCGGGTTCCCGGCGGCGTCGCGGAGGGTGTGGACGGCGCGGGTGGTGGTGAGCCGCATGACCGGGCGGAGGG
>NZ_WMLF01000911.1 GCF_014156695.1 Streptomyces durbertensis
TAGTGCACACCCCGCATCCCGCACGCGACCGCGGCCTCCACGTTCTCCAGCCGGTCGTCCACGAACAGGCACCGCCCCTCCGGCACCCCCGCCCGTTCCGCCGCCAGCCGGAAGATCCTCCGATCCGGCTTCGCGACACCCACCCGAGCACTGCTCACCACCTCGTGCGCCAAGTCCGCGATCCCCAACGCCGCCAACTCCTTCTCCAGCCGCGGAGTCGCGTTTGTCACCCACACCACCCGCACCCGACCACGCGCCCTCCGCAGCAGATCCACCACCATCTGGTCAACCCGCGACGGCGCATCGGCGAAGGCCAGGGCCAACTCGCGAGCCCGCCGCCCGTCCGGCACCCACTCCCCGAGGCCACGCTCGACGGCGTCGGTCCACTCCTCGTACGAGATCCTCCCCAACAACAACGGAAGGTCTCGTTCCGGCGCGTACGCCACCTCGGCGGTTGTCCCCTCCGCCAGGCCCAACTCCCTCTCCAGCTCCACCACTCGACTCGTGTCGTAGAAGCGAACGACATTGTCGAGATCACACAACACGGCATCAAACGGCCGACGACCGACCCCAGAACTTCCCACACCCCCATCCCTACCACCACCCGCCCACAGACC
>NZ_WMLF01000912.1 GCF_014156695.1 Streptomyces durbertensis
GGGATCACCTCCGGGTCGCCGGGGCATAGTCGGCCATGAGACGAACCATGAGACGAACCGCGAGGAGGACCGCATGCCCACACCGCTCAGCGGCGAGGACCTTGACCGGGCCGTGGCCCAGCTGCCCGGCTGGCGCGTCACCGACAACGGACTGACCGCCTCGTACCGGGTGGACAGGACCCTCGTCCCCAGCCTGTACGTGGCGGTCGCCGCGGCCGAGGACGCCGCCGACCACCACGCGGAGATCACCATCCTCTACGGGACGGTCTCCTTTGTCCTGAACACCCACTCCGAGGGCGGTGCCGTCACGGAGAAGGACACCGACATGGCGGCCCGCATCAACGAGGTCGCCGCCGACCACCAGGCCACCCCGCTCTGACCCCGGGCCGCCCCGGCGAGGCGGCCCGACAGGAGGACGGATGCCCGAACCGACCAGCGTGTTCCCCGCACACGCCTCGGGGCCGCTGCCGCGACCATCTCGCCCCGAGTCCGCGGCCGACGGACGGCCGGTCGTCGACCTCCGCGCCGTGCTGTGAACCGGCGGTCGCGCCCTGTCCGACCGGACTGTCGGTGGTCGGTGCGACGATGGAACGACGAGGCAGCGCGCAACGGCGG
>NZ_WMLF01000913.1 GCF_014156695.1 Streptomyces durbertensis
GTGGCGGAGGTCGCTGTGGACGGGTTTGCCGGTGGTCGCGGGGTCGCCCCAGATGCCGAGGAGGTCGTCGACGGCCTGGAAGGCGACGCCGAGGTGGCGGCCGAAGCGTTCGAGGGCGGTGACGGTGCGGGTGGGGGCTCCGGCGAGTGTCGCGCCGACGGCCGTCGCGCAGCCGAGCAGGGAGCCGGTCTTGTGTTCGGCCATCCGGCGGTACTCGGTGAGGGAGACGGCTCGGGGGCCGGTCCAGGGGCGGGTTTCGAAGAGGAGGTCGTCGGACTGGCCGTGGATGAGTTCGCGCAGGGCGCGGGAGAGGTGGCGCAGTGCGGTGGCGCCGTGGGCGCCGGGGGCGGTGCTGAGGGTTTCGACGGCGAGTGCGAACAGGGCGTCGCCGGCGAGGACTGCGGGGCCGGTGCCGTAGGTCCGCCAGGCGGTGTCGCGTTGCCGCCGCTTCTCGTCGCCGTCCATGATGTCGTCGTGCAACAGGGAGAAGACGTGCACGAGTTCGACGGCGACGGCGCCGGGTATCGCGGCGTCCGCCGGGGCGCCGGCCGCTTCGGCGGCGAGGATGGCCAGCGTGGGGCGGAGGCCCTTGCCTTCGGCGCGGGGGCCGGGGG
>NZ_WMLF01000914.1 GCF_014156695.1 Streptomyces durbertensis
GGCGTCGGCGGGCGGGGCGGTCTGGTCCTCGGCGCCGCAGACGACGAGGGTGGGCACGCCGATCGCGTTGAGGCGGCCGCGCACGTCGAAGGAGGCGTTCGCCTCGCAGGCGGCGATGTAGCAGCCGGGGGCGGTGCTGCCGACCATCTGCACGGCCCAGCTGCTGATGGCGCTCTGGGCGGCGGCGAAGGCGGGGGTGAACCAGCGGTCGGGGGTGCTGCGGGCGATGGCGTCCAGTCCGTTGGTGCGGATGACCACGCCGCGCTGGCGCCACTCGTCGGGGGTGCCGGGGCGGGGTGAGGTGGAGACGAGGGCGAGGGCGGTGAGGCGGTGCGGGGCGCTGAGGGCGAGTTGGAGGCCGACGGCTCCGCCGAGGCCGCAGCCGGCGTAGCCGAAGCGGGTCTCGCCGAGGGAGTCGAGGGTGGTCAGGAGCCGTTCGGCGAGGTCGGCGACGGAGGTCGCGGGGTGGGGCGGCGCGCCGCCCTGGCCGGGCAGGTCGAAGCGCAGGACGCGCCGGGTGCGGGTGAGTTCCGGTATCTGCCGGTCCCACATGTGCCAGGTGGCGCCGAGGGTGGGGGCCAGGACGAGCAGCGGGGCGTCGTCGGGGCCGTCC
>NZ_WMLF01000915.1 GCF_014156695.1 Streptomyces durbertensis
CTCCAGTCCCGCCGGCCCCCAACCGCTCGACGCCAACTCGCGGGCGACACCGCAGGCGGCCTGCCGGCCCGCCTCGGCCAGGATCTCCACCGCCTCCGCGACCGCCTCGTCCGGCACACCACGCCGCCGGCACTCCCCGACCTGCTGGAACAGCGCGAAGAACAACGCGTCCCCGCTCAGTACCGCCGACGCCGCGTCGAACCTGCGGTGCACCGCGGGGCGGCCCCGCCGCAGGTCGTCACCGTCGATGAGGTCGTCGTGCGCGAGGCTCCCGCTGTGCGCGAGCCCCACCCCGACCGCGGCCGGCATCACCTGCTCGTAGCTGCCACCCACGGCCGCCGCCGACTCCAGCAGCAGCGCCGGCCGCACGAGCTTGCCCGGCGGGCACAGCGTCCAGTCCAGGACGTCCAGCAGCGGTTCGCCGGCGTGCCCCGCCAGCCAGGCGGTGATCCCGTCGGCCACCGCGTCGAGCGTCGCTGCCGCCAACGGCGTCGGCAAGGGCGTCCTCCACTCCCGACCAGGGCGCGCGAGGCCCGGCAGACCGGCCCTCGACACCACCACACAGCCCGACAACCGCCGGACCACCCCCCGTTCTACCGCC
>NZ_WMLF01000916.1 GCF_014156695.1 Streptomyces durbertensis
GTACCCATCTGGGCCGACGGCAACCTGCCCGACCTGGCCCGGGCCGTCCGCTCCACCGCCGTCCTGGCCGCCGTCCGCGACGCCACCTCCGGCACCTGCCAGGACGAGTCGGCCGCCGCGCCCTTCGCCGACGGCCGCTGGCTGTTCAGCCACAACGGCGCGATACCCGACTGGCCCACACTCCCCGACGACCTCGGCGAGCCCGTCACCGCCGCCGAGATCGCCACCCTGGAGGCGCGCTGCGACTCCGTGCTGCTGTGGCTGCTCCTCAGCCGCCGGCTCGCCGCCGGCGAGGACCCCGCGCACGTCCTGACCGACACCGCCCTGCGCGTCGCCGCCGCCCGGCCCGGCGGCCGTCTCAACCTGCTGCTCACCGACGGCCGGACCATCACCGCCGTCCGCCACGGCGACACCCTCTGGTACCGCACCGCAGCCGACGGCGAACCGCCCGGCGTGCTCGTCGCCTCCGAACCCGACGACCGCGACGGCTGGCGCGAAGCCCCCGAGCACACGCTGCTCACCGCCACCGCCAGCGGCGTCCGCACCCGCCCGCTCACCCCCGCCCCGGCGGACGACCCCACCGACACCCCCGCCCCCACTC
>NZ_WMLF01000917.1 GCF_014156695.1 Streptomyces durbertensis
GTTCGGCCCCCGTCCGTTCCGCCCCCGTCCGTTCGGCCGACGCACGTTCCGCCCGCGCGCCCGCCAGTACCGCCGCGTGCACCGCGCGGGCCAGCCGCGCACCCCACGTACTGCGCGGTCCGGCGAACGGCTCCTCCCCCGCCACGCCGTCCGGCACCGGCGCCAGCACACACACCGCGTCCGACGGCGTCCCCGAACAGTCCAGCCCGGCGTCCAGCAACGCCTGGACCTTCGCCTCCGTCGCCGTCATCACCGCGTTCACCAGCGCCGCGTCGCCCAGCGGCGCCGGCACCCGGACAACGATGTTGACCGTCCCCGCCGGCGGCACACCCGGGCGTCCCGCCACCGGCGCCGCCGCCCACGTCCGCACGCCGAGCCCCGTGGTCACCACGGCCTCCACGCCCTCGTCCCACGCCCGCGTGTACGCGCTCACCTCCGCCGCCGTCATCAACCCGACCCCCGCACCGGACAATCCCGCCGCCTCGGCGACTTCCGCGAGGTGCGCGGCCGGGTTCCTCCGCCCGTACCCCGCCGGTACCTGCGCGTTCAGCACCCATGCCCGCTCCCCCAACCCGCCGCCCAGCACCGCACTGCCACAC
>NZ_WMLF01000918.1 GCF_014156695.1 Streptomyces durbertensis
CTGCCGGGACTGCGCCGGTGGCTGCGGCTGCGTCTGCGGCTGCGGCTGCGGCTGCGGCTGCGGCTGCGGCTGCGGCTGCGGCTGCCCGTAGCCGCTCGTGGGTGTACCGCCGCTGTAGCCGTCCCCGAAGGGCTGCGGGTGCGCGTACGCGGTCCGTGGGACACCGTCGTCGCCCTGGCCGTAAGGCTGCGGCTGGGCGTACGCCGTCTGCGGCGGCCCGCTCACCCCGGCCCCGAAGGACTGGTGCGGCTGCGTCTGCCCGTAGCCGCTTCGGGGCTGCGGCCGCGCGTATCCGCCCTGGGGCTGCGGCTGTCCGTAGCCGCCCTGCGGTTGCGGCTGCGCGTACCCGGTCTGCGGTTGCTGCTGCCCGTAGCCGCCCTGCGGCTGCGGCTGCGCGTACCCGGTCTGCGGTTGCGGCTGCCCGTAGCCGCTCTGGGGCTGCGGCTGCGGCTGCGCGTAGCCGCTCGGCGGCGCGGGCGTGCCGCCGAAGACCGGCTGCTGCTGGCCGCCGTAGGTGGGGAAGGCGTCGCCGGGGCCGGCCGGCTGCCCGGTACCGCCCGGCGCGTTTCCGACGGGCGGCGGGGGTATGGGGG
>NZ_WMLF01000919.1 GCF_014156695.1 Streptomyces durbertensis
GGTCTGGGAGGTAGCCGGTGCCGATGATGAGGGAGGTGGCGAGGGCGCCGGGGCCGGTGTGGATGCCGTCGGGTGGGGCGTTGCCGAGGGTTCGGGAGGCTGCGTTCCAGTGGGTGGCGGCGGTGGTGGCGTCGCCGAGGCAGGCGTGGAGGAGTGCGGTTCCGGCGAGTCCGTAGCAGAGGGTGTGTGCTGCGCGGCTGGATAAGGCGTTGGTGACGGCTTCCGGGTCGCGGAGGCTGCGGGCCAGCTCGGTGGCTCTGGCGGCGGCGAGGCTTCGGGTGTCTGGGCTCATGGGCGGTGGAGGAGGTCGGCTGCCAGGGTTCTCGCGATGCGTTCGTGGCCGGGGTCGATGGCGAGGAGTCGGTTGGCGTGCATGTGGATGACGTCGGAGGCCACGAGGGCTGCTGCCTGGGGTGGCAGCGTGTCGCGGTAGGTGATGAGTGCTTTGTGGCGTTGTTCGTGTGCGGCGGTCAGGTCTCGGGGCAGAAGCGCCTTGGCGCCGTGGCGGGTGGCCGGGCGGAGGGTGTCGCGGTGGCGGAGTTGTGCGGGGGTGAGGCGGCCGGGGTTGAGTGCGCGGTGGGGTTGGTC